>JAYUTY010000377.1:0-3804 GCA_043754875.1 Gemmatimonadota bacterium | reverse complement strand
CGCGTCGATCATGAAGAGTGTCCGCGAGGACACCATGTTCATCGACGAGGTCATCGGCGCGGGCGAGGTCGCGCTCGTCACGCGCAACACGGCCGAGGTGCTGAAGCTCGAGCGCAAGGGACGCCTCGAGGTCGGTGCGGACGGCGACATGCTCGTGCTCGAGGGCAACGATTTCGAGCTCGTGCACGTGCTGGCACACAGTACGCGCATGGTGACCGCCGGCCAGGTGGTGGTGCGCGAGCAGTTCCTCGAGAAGAGCAACCGACGCATCGCGCTGCGCGGCGGCGAGGAGCTCGATCTCGCTGGTCTCGCCGACATCAACGCCAACCAGGAGCCGCTCGAGGTCGGCTCGCCAGCGTGACGCGCGCCGCAAGCAGCGACACGATTGCCCCGGACAGCCTGATGGCCGAGGCGGATGATTTTCGTGTCGTGAAGGTGCGCGCACTGCGCGGTCCGAACCTCTGGTCACGCACTCCGCTGCTGCTGGCTGAGCTGCGCACCGGCCGCCTCGCGGTGCGCACGCCGCGCGACGTGCCGGAGATCGCCGAGCGCCTCGCGCAGCTCTTTCCCATTGCGGGCTCGGATGATGCCCCGCTCGCGGGATGGGGCGCGCTGCTCGTGCACATGGTCACGGCGCTGCAGGAGCGCGCCGGCTCGCCGACCGGTTTGGCGGAGGTCGTGGTCGACGACGCGGCGAACGACGCGTGGACGCTCGCGATCGGCGTCGACGAAGAGGAGCTCGCCGAGGAGGCGATTCGCAATGGTGCGCGCATCGTGCGCGACTGCCTGCGCGGTCACGACCCCGAGCTCGAGGACACGGTCGCCACGCTGACGCGCCGCTATCATCGCGTGCGGCCGGGACCGACGTCGCTGGTGATGATCGAGGCGGCACGTCGCCGAGGCATCCCGGTGCGCCGCAATCTCGACGACGGGATCATCCAGCTCGGGCTCGGCTCGGCGCTGCACCGGCTCCGCTCCACCATGACGGACTTCACGAGCGTGATCGCCGCGGAGATCACCTCGGACAAGCACCGCACCAAGCGGGCACTCGCCCGCGTGGGGCTTGGCGTACCGGAAGGCGATATCGCGCGCACACTCGACGAGGCGCTGGAGATTGCCGATGACATCGGCTTCCCGGTGCTGCTCGAGCCGCTCGACGCGAACAATGGGCGCGGCGTCTCGGGCCGGCTCGGCGATCCGGATGGCGTGCGCGCCGCGTGGGCAGCCGCGGTCGCAGAACACCCGACCGTGGTGGTCGAGCGGTTCGCCGAGGGCAACGATCACCGCGTCGTCGTCGTGAACGGGCGAGTGGTGGCGGTGGTGGAGCGGATCCCCGCGCACGTGCGCGGCGATGGCGTGCGATCGATTCGCGCGCTGGCCGAGGAGATCAACCGCGACCCGAACCGCAGCAAGACGAACCCGAACTCATCGCTGTCGCTGCTGCCGCTGGACCGGCTCACCGAGGAGTTCCTCGCGCGCAACGGACGCACGCTGGATACGGTGCCGGGCGAGGGCGAAGTTGTCGCGCTGCGTGGCACGGCCAACATCTCGACGGGCGGCACGGCGATCGACCGCACCGACGAGATCCATCCCCAGAATCGAGCGCTGTGCGAGCTCGCTGCCGGCGCCGTCGCGCTCGACGTCGCCGGGCTCGATGTGCTGACGCCAGACATCTCGGTGCCATTCCGCGACAACGGCGCGGTGGTGATCGAGGTGAACGCGTCGCCCGGCATCCGCATGCACACAGATCCGGACAGCGGCACGCCGCGCGACGTGCCGGGCGCGATCCTCGACATGCTCTATCCGCCCGGCGCGCCGGTGACGATCCCGGTCATCGGGATCACGGGCACCAACGGCAAGACGACGACGACGCGGCTGATCGCGCACCTCTTCCGCGAGACCGGTCGGCGCGTCGGTTACACGACGACTGACGGCGTCTACTTCCAGGAGCATCTGCTCAAGGAAGGCGACCTCACCGGTCCCTTCGCGGCGAGCATCATCCTCACGCATCCGCAGGTCGACGTCGCGGTGCTCGAGACGGCGCGCGGCGGCATCCTGCGCGCGGGGCTCGGCTACGACGAGTGCGATGTCGGTGTCGTCACCAACGTGACGGCCGACCACCTCGGGCTCGGTGGCATCGACACGGTCGAGCGGCTGGCCGACGTGAAGGCGGTGATCCCGTCGGTGGTGAAGCCCACAGGACACGCGGTGTTGAACGCCGACGATCCGCTCGTGCTCGCGATGCGCGATCGCACGCCGGGCCAGGTCGTGCTCTTCTCGCTCCAGCCGCCTGGCGCGAACGCCGCAGTCGAGTCACAGCTCGCGGCTGGCGGCGTGGTCGCGCGCATGGAGGGTGAGGGCGACGCGGCGGAGCTCGTGCTGCTCGAAGGCGAGGCGCGGATCGTGCTCGGGCGTGCCGCTGACGTTCCGCTCACCTTCGGCGGGATGGCGCGCTTCCAGATCGGCAACGTTCTCGCCGCAGCGTGCGCCGCGTACGTGCAGGGCGTTCCGGCCGACGTGATCCGACGTGGCCTCATGAGCTTCACGCCGTCCGCGGGGAGCACGCCGGGCCGGCTCAACGTGGTGGAGACGACGCGCGGTCGCGTGCTGTTGGATTACGCGCACAACGTCGCGGCGATCGCCGGCCTGCTCGACGAGGATCATCGCGCGGTCGGCGCGCTCTGCGCCGGCCTGGATCTGGTCGTGTTCAAGGAGCACGAGCGCTACCGCCGTGGCCGACCCGCCGGTGAGGGCGCGCGCCTCATGGCGGAGGGCGCGCGCTCGGCCGGTGCTCAGGCCAGCGGCGTGCTGTGCGTCGACGACGAGCACGACGCCGTGGCGCACGTGCTCGAGCTCATGCAGCCGGACGACGTCGTGGTGATCATTGCCGACGACGCCGACGCGGTGCTGGAGCAGCTTCGCCCTCTGCGTCGCTCGGACGCATGAGCGACAGGTGACTCCGGTCCCGGATCGCTCGCACTGACGCGAGGGCGCCGGACTCTGAGCGCCGCGCCTTGGCGGCGACAGCCTGCGCCTTGGAGAGTCGGGCGTCGAAGCGCGTGCGGGCATCGTCGCACGTCTGCGATTCGCGATAGCGCTCGAGCAGCGCGACCTCGTCGTCGTAGCGCCCGAGCCGCCGATAGAGTGCGGCCAGCCGGCCACACAGGTAGCCCGGCAGCACTGGTGAGCGCTCGAGCGTCTCGGCGAGCGCATCCTCGTAGACGATGAGCGCGGCGTCGTGTTCGCCGAGCTGCTCGAGCACGGAGGCTTCACGCGTGCGCTGGACCGCGAGGCCCGACATGTGTTCTGGAAGGGCGCGATATCCAGGCATGATTAGTCCCTCCCTGCTGGTGCTGGTGGCTGTAGAGCTCCTCGACGCACCGCGTCACGAGATTGTCCCGGAGTGCCTCGGGCGCGCTTGGCTGCTGGTGCGCTCCGCTTCCTGCTCCTCACTCGACATCCAATACGCCTCCGTGTGTCTGAGTCCGGGCAGGGGTGCATAAAGTCAGCCGCATCTCGGGGTGCCCGATCTCACGTGAGCGCTTCGCGCTCGCGTCCGTCAGCGCACGGAGGAGGAGGTCAGTGCTGGCAGGTCGGCGCGCGGCACGGCGTAGCTGGCAAGAATGCGATCGATCTCCCCGCGGCGGCGCAGGATGATCGCGTCGAGCGAATCGCGGAACGCTCCTTCGCCACGCCGGACGCCCATGGCGATGTCGAAGACGAACGGCAGGTACGGCACGTCGATCTCGGGAGAGACAGCGCGCACGCGCAGCGGGACTGGCGAGCGCGCAGCGAAGTAGCCGG
>JAYUTY010000376.1:0-3817 GCA_043754875.1 Gemmatimonadota bacterium | reverse complement strand
CCTGGTGACTGAACATCGAGTTGACCGTCGGCAGTCCACGACGCAGCGCCGAGTGGTCGACCGAGTCGTCGTGCACGAGCGACGCGAGATGCATCAACTCCAGGACAGAGGCCAGCGTGATGACGCGAGGGTCTGGAGTACCCGCGACCTCGCTGCAGAGCAGCGCCAGCGTGGGACGGAACATCTTGCCGCGCATCTGCAGCAGATGCCCGCTCACCTGTTCGATCAGCGGCAGCTCGCTCGTCACGACGCGCCGCATCTCGACCACGACGGCGTCCAGCTGCGCCTGCACCGGAGCCTGGATCTCGCGCAGCGCGGCCGTGACCGGCGTCCGCGCACGCGCCACGGCGCCGCTCATGCGCTCGTGCCGTCGACGGCGGCCAGGCGCTCCGCGATGTCCCGAAACTGGATGTCGATCACGAAGACGCGCTGATAGAAGCCCAGTGCGGCCTCGTGCTGCCCACGCTGCTCGGCGCTGAGTCCGAGGAGATACAGCACGCCGACGAGCTGATCGTCGCTCACCCCCGGCTCATGCAGCGCCCGCTGCAGGATCGTGGCAGCCATCGGGTACTGCGCCTTCTCGATGAAGCACTGTCCGAGCGCCTCGTAGGTGGAGACGCGGTTCGCCGGCGCCCGCAGCGCCTTCTGGAACTCGGCGATCGCCTCGTCGAGCAGCCCCATCTCCTTGTACGCGACGCCGAGGTCGTAGTGGCTCTGATGATCCTCTTCCTCGACGTTCTCCGCGATGCCCTGCTTGAACTTTCGGAGCATGTCCTGAAAGTCCGCCTCCTCATCGCCCGTCGGCTCCTTCTCCTCGACGACCATGCGCGTGTCGCGCGCCGGCTCGTCGTCCCGCAGCCAGTCGCCCAGGTTCACGTACTCGTCATCGCGAGAAGCGCGTGCGACGGTGCTCGCGATTGGTGCCTGCATCGCCGCGCTTGTCACCGTCGCAGCGACCGGCTGCGTCGTGGAAGCCGCCGCGGTCTGCTCCGTCGGCTGATCCACGTCGAAGCTCTCGAGCGCGGCGATGGCCCGCGCGTCGTCGGGCGCGAGATCGATGACCCGCTGGTAGATCGCACGCGACTTCTCGGCCTGACCGGCGCGAAAGAGCGCATCCGCGAGTTGCAGATACGCCTCGATGAGCCGCCCGCGCTCGTTCGTGCGGAACGCATACTCGACGCGCTTCTGGTGGTGGCGTACCGATTCCGGATTGATGAGGACGATCTCGTCGGCGAGCTTGAACGCCGAGGTGAGATCGTCAACCCGTTCATAGCCCACCATCGCCGCCTCGAGCTGCCGCACGCCACCTTCGCGATCGCCCGAATCGAGCATCGCCTCGGCGAGCCGGCGACGGAGCGCGTTGTCGTCGGGGTCGGCGTCGGCGAGTGCCTGGAGCATCTCCACCGAATGCTCCGCGATGATCGTCGAGCTGCGGGGCGCCGAACGCGGGGTCTGGGTGTCGAGCAACCAGTCGCCTGCGCCCGTCGGCGTCTCCAGGTCGTCGGCGACATCGAGATCCATGAGCGGGATGTCGTCGAGCGCGGTCGAGCGAGGAGACTGCTCTTCGTCGTCCGGCATGATCAGCTCGAGATCTCCGCCGATCGCGCTGCCATCGTCCACTGTGGAGTCGACGGAGGCTAGAGCACGCGACTCGACGTCGGGCAGCTCGAAGTCTCCAAATTCGGATCTTTCGCTTTCCGTTCCGGCACCGGCGCTCGTTGCGTCGCCTTCGCCCTCGACAGCCGCGGACGGCGCGCCGAAGCTCGTGGGCTCGAAGTCGAGCAGCGAACCGGATGAGAGTGGCGCGTCCGCAGGGGTGAGCGAGGTCGCCTCCAGGCCGTCGAGCAGTCCGCCGCTCGACTCCGCATCGGCGGAGTGCTCGATCTCGGCGGCGCGCGTGATGCCGTCGAGCAGCGCCGGCTCCATGGCCGGCGTGTCGAGCAGATCGGCCGTCGGTGCGGGAGTGGCTTCGACAGCCAGGGACGGTGTTGGCACCGCCGAGCGGTCGGGCGCTGCGGTCGCCGAGAGCGAAGCCACCGGCTCGTCGACGTCGATGATGTCGAGACCGTGCGTCGCCCGCTTCGCCACGGCCGATTGGCGCGTGCTCGTCGCGCTGTCGGAGAGATCGAGGAAGACAAGATCCGGCGCTCCACTGCGCGTCTGCCGCCCGCCGGAACGCGGCTCGATCGCGGGGTCGATCGCCTTCATCCGCGTCACCGTGGCGCGTGCCTCAAGCTCACGCCCTTCCTGCTGGTACCGATCGTAGAGGAGCTGGAGCTGCTCGATCGCCTCCGGTCCGCGCTCCTTCCGCGACAGCTGATCCGCCAACATGAGGCGGATGTCATCCTGGTCCGGGCAGAGGTCGGCGAACTCCTTCAGGGCACGGAACGACTCGTCGGTGTTGCCGGCCTGCTGCATCCGGTCGGCATACTCGAGGAAGTTCGCCTTCGCGTCGCTCTTGAACCCCTTCTGCGCGCTGATCTTGCCGAGCTTGTAGTACACGGTCGCACGGCCCGGCGAGTTGCGCAGGATCTTGTTGCACAGCGCGATCGCGTTGTTGAAGAAGCCGCCATCGGAGTACCGATCGACAGCCTTCTCGTAGTAGTCGACCGCGTCCGCGACGTTGCCCTGCTTGAGGTACAGGTCGCCAACGCGATTGTAGAGGCCTACGTCGACGTCTTCGTCGGCTCGGGCTCTATCATAACCATCCAGAATCTCGACGTAGACTGCCAGCGCCTTGTCGAACTGCTTCTTCAGCTCGAATTCCGCGGCCTTCTTCTTGAGCTTGGCGACATCTAGCATCGGCGACGGGCGGGTACGCGGGAGGCGTCCCCAGCCTAGCGAGAGAGGGGGGATCAGGCCGGAAAGTCTAGCGCTAAGTCATGGGTGTGACAAGGTTTGCCGCGAGTCCACGACGCCCGGCAACGGCCTGCCCCGTACCAGTACGGAAGCTCCCGAACGTCCCTGACATTCCACAGCGTGAGATCGGCCGAGAAGCCTGGCGCGATCTGCCCGACCCGGTCCGCCAACGCGAGAGCCGCCGCGCCGTTCACGGTGCCGGCGATCATCGCCTCGGCCACGCTCAGGTGAAGCTGGCTGACCCCCAGCGTGAGGACGAGTGGGAAGTTCGTGGTGGGCGACGTGCCGGGGTTGAAGTCGGTGGCCAGCGCGACTGCGACCCCGGCGTCGATCATCGCTCGTGCGGGCGCGTGGTCGCGCTTGCCGAGAAAGAGCATCGTCCCCGGGAGCAGCGTACCGACCGTCCCGGCCCGCGAGAGTGCAGCGATCCCTTCACCGCTGATGGCGGCGAGGTGATCGGCTGACACTGCGCGGAGCTCACCGGCGAGCTCGGCCCCTCCCCCGGCCACGAGCTCGTCGGCGTGCAGCTTGATGCCGAGTCCAGCGGCGCGGGCAGTGGTGAGGATCTCGCGCGATTCCGCCACAGTGAAGACGCCCGGCTCGCAGAATACGTCCGCGAACGACGCCAGCTTCTCCGCCGAGATGACGGGCAGCATCTCGTGGACGAGCAGGTCGATGTAGTCCCGACGGCCGGACGGGCGCTCACGAAAGTCCATCGGGATCTCGTGCGCCCCGAGCCAGGTCGCGACGATGCGCATCGGCAGTGCGTCGGTGAGACGACGGATCACGCGGAGCGACTTGAGCTCGTCCTCCAGCGAGAGGCCGTACCCCGACTTGACCTCCACCGTCGTGACGCCGCTCGCCGCGAGGGCGCGGAGCCGCGGCTCGGCGAGTGCGAACAGCTCCGCCTCGCCACGCATGCGGAGGTCACGAACGCTGGCGTGAATTCCGCCGCCGC
>JAYUTY010000375.1:0-11032 GCA_043754875.1 Gemmatimonadota bacterium | reverse complement strand
CGCGCCGTCCTCGCCTGATCGCGCGCCCAGCGGCGGGACGAGGACCATCGGTTGACGCGGCGTGGCGCGCGCGACCATGGTGCGCGCCTTCTCGAGGCGAAGCAGGAGGCGACGTCGTGCCGCCTCGTCGATCTGGTGAGGGAGGCTGCGCTCGAGCAGCTCGGTCTCGTCCTGAAACCGCTTGAGCCGGCGGTAGACGAAGGCGAGGCGCATCACGGCCCACGGTGGAAAGCGGGGCGGGATGGTGATGCTCTGTGCGAGCGCACCTTCGAGCGTCGCCATTGCACCGGTGAGATCGCCGTCGTGATACAGCTCGTCAGCGTGCCGTGTCGCGTCGGCGACCACGCCAGTGAAGCGCGCGTCAAGAGAGCGGTAAGCGGGCATGGCACCAACTGGCGGCAAAGAGGCTGCCAGCGTGTGCGGTTCAGCCTTGGCATCGCATGACGATGCAGAGTCGACGCACCTGTCGCAAGAAGGGCCGATGTGGCAGACTGAGCCGAGAGCATTCACGCTCACTCGCTCTGGTCCGCACCTTTCACTCGCGTCGTGGCCACCATGCTGCTTCCTCTCGCCATCACGTTCGTGGTCGTGCTCGTCGTTGGCGTGCTCGCATTCGCTGCTTCGCGCCCGGGCGACTTCCGCATCTCGCGCTCGACGCGGATCTCCGCTGCGCCGGATCGCATCCTCTCGATGATCGACGACTTTCACGCGTGGGCGGCGTGGTCACCGTGGGAGAAGATCGACCCATCCATGACGCGGACGTTCGGTGGCGCGGCGAGTGGCGTTGGCGCGACCTACGAGTGGTCGGGAAACAAGAAGGCCGGCGCGGGACGGATGGAGGTGCTACGCATCGATCCCGCGTCGCGCGTCGAGATCAAGCTCGACTTCAGCAAGCCGTTCGTTGCGCACAACCTCACGGAGTTCACTCTGGCGCCGGATGGCGACGCCACGCGAGTGACGTGGAGCATGCAGGGACAGAGCCCGTTCATCGCGAAGCTCTTCGGCGTGTTCGTGAACATGGACACGCTAGTGGGCCGGGACTTCGAGGCCGGCCTCGCAACGATGCAGGCCAACTGCGAACGCGCCGCGACAGTGCCGGCGCTCGCGGCCACCTGAACACGGGCACTGCCCACTGCTCAGCGCGCGGGCGTTCCCCCCGCGGCCGCCTGGAGCACGGGTAGTGGATCGACGGCGCGCCCGCGCGACCAGCGCTTCACGTCGGCGCTGCGCGCGATCGCGAAGTGGAGATGCGGTGCGCTGGCCGACGCGTTGCCGGTGGATCCGACGAAGCCGATGAGCTGTCCGCGCGTGAGCGCGCTGCCGTCGCGCAGCCCCGGTGCGTAGCCGTCCAGGTGGGCGTACATGAGGACGAAGCGTTCGGACGAGTCGGCGGCATAGACCATCAGCCCGCCCGCGGCACTCGTGAACAGCTTGAGCACGCGCCCTCGAGCAGCCGACTTCACGGGCGTGCGGCGCGGCGCCATGATGTCGAGCGCTTCGTGTGCGCGCGCGCCGCCGCCGCGGCGCTCGTTGAAGGTGCTGTGCAGCGCGGCGGGATTCACGCTGTCGAGCGGCATCGCGATCTCTCGTGCGAGCAGGGCGAGATCCTCGCTCGTCACCGTCTCGACACCGCTGGGCACCATGGGCGGTGGGTCGTCACCCGTGCTCACCGAGGTGGCCGAGTAATCGCTGGCCGATGTCGCCCCGCGGTCGTCGCGCACAGTGCTTGCGGCCGTGCCCGGGGCCGTCACTACCGTGCCTACGCCGCGCGCCATGCTGACCGCAGCGAGGACGATCACGACGACGAGCACGCACTCGACGTAGCTGATGATCTCGATCCGTCCCGCGTCGCGCGGGTTGGGGACGGCCTTCTTCGCACGCCAGCGCATGAGCGTCATCATCGGCCAGATCTCGAGCGCGCCGATGGTGACGAAGAGCGCCATCTTGAGCGCGAAGGCGTGATTGCCCATGTAGGACGACGTGCTCTTCTCGGTGCCGGCGAGCAGCCGCCAGAGGCCCGTGACGAGCCAGACGAGCGCCGCCACGCCCCACCACGCGTCGCCGATGAACGCGCGGCGCAGTGCCCCCTCGTCACCGGCGTCGTGCAGCGAGTCGCGGAGTGCACGGGCACGCGCCCAGACGCCAGCGAGACCCACGGCGAGGGCGAGCAGATGGAGCCAGGCGAGAAGGAGGCGAAGGGTCATGGGAGCGCCGTCAAACCGTTACGCCGTGGCGGCGATGGTCCGCTCGATCTGCGCGATGTGGCGTCGCACATGCACCTCGTGCACACGGAACGCGTCGCCGAGGTTGAGCCGGAGCGGTATCCACGGCGCCATGGGCGGCGCGAAGCGGTGTGCGCTCCAGTCCAGCGAGGCGGCATCGTCCATCGCGGCGAGGTAGCGGGAGTCCTCGGTGAGGAACTGTTCGATGACGGCAGCGCGCGGTGTGAGCGGGCGTCCAACCTTTGGCGCGACGAGCGCCTTGGGCTTCTCGAGACTGCCGACGACCATCCGGCCGAGGAAGGTGGGGCGGAACTGGCGGAGCGGCGCGGCAGCGTCGACACCCGCGCGGGTCCCGGCGCGGGCGCCGGCACCTCGCACGTGCGCGAGCACGACGGGGAGGAACAGCTCGTCCATCAGCAGCAGGTGCTCCACGGTCTCGGCGACGCTCCACTTGCCGGGTGTGGGCCTGCGGACGAGGCGCTCGGGGTCGAGCGGCCGCGCGAGCTCGGCGACACGCGCATGATTGGCGCGCATCCCGATGCCGAGGCGCTGGTGGAGCTCTCGTTGGGTGGGGGGCATACTGATCCGTTAGGGTTGCTCAACAGTGGTGACGAATGCCTGGCCTCGGCAACCTTCAAGTGTAGTGCAGTCCTCTGCTGCTGATGCCGCTCGACACACCGCGCGACGCGCGCCAACTTTCGGCGCCGCATCAACCCGTTCGCCGAGCCACTCGACTCATGCAACGTAGAGATTTCATCGCCTCCTCGGCCCTTGGCGCCGTCGCGCTCGGCACGGGGCAGCTTCCGTCTCCCGGTCGTCATTCACACGTGCTCGCAGACATGCTCCACACAGAGACGCCCGCTGCCGTCACGCGCAAGATCCTCATCGCCGGCGGCAACTTCAACGACGTGTTCATCCGGTACATGGCGGCGCTCACGGGGAAGACACGCCCGAAGATTCTCTATCTGCCCACCGCGACGGCCGATGACCCGCGGTCGATCATCAATTTCTATGCGCAGTGCGCGCGACTGGAGGTGGAGCCGCAGGTGCAGACCAGCTTCATCGAGAGCCTCTCGCAGAAGCGTGGCTGGGACGAGGTGCTGCTCTCGGTAGACGGGATCATCGCGTCGGGGGGCAACACGCTGAACCAGCAGGCGATCTGGAAGGCGCAGGGGATCGATGTAGTCCTCCGCCAGGCGTGGGAGAAGGGGATCGTGCTCGGTGGCGCGAGCGCCGGCTCGCTCTGCTGGTTCGAGGAGGGCACCACCGACTCGCGGCCCACGGAGCTGTCCATCGTGAAGTGCCTCGGCTTCCTGCCGGGAAGCCACAGCCCGCACTACGATGCCGAGGCTGGACGGCGGCCATTGTATCAGAAGCTGATCGCCTCGGGCGAGATGAAGCCCGGCTACGCGTGCGACAACGATGCGGGGATCTACTTCGAGGGGACGCAGGTGAAGCGAGTGGTGCACGCACGCAAGGAGGCCAAGGTGTATCACGTGACCGTCGTCGACGGCAAGGCCGTGGAGCAGACGCTCGAGCCGGAGAGCATCGCATGAGGCGGAATCGGCGCACCACGATCAAGACGATCAACGCGTTCACCACGATTGCCGCGATCGCCACGCTGCTTGTTGCCGGCGCACCGCTCGCGGCACAGGCGCCAGCGAGCCGAGCGCCCGCGGGGATGTCGGCGATTCGCGAGGCCGACGTCAAGCGGGATCTCTACGCCATGGCGGGCGACGAGCTGCGCGGCCGCGAGGCGGGCACGCTCGACGAGCTGCGCGCGTCCGTCTGGCTGGCTGACGAGATGCGCCGCATCGGGCTCGCGCCCAAGGGCGACATGGGTAGCTACTACCAGTGGTGGAACATGCGCCGCACGCGCATCTCCTCGCCGAACAGCTCCGTGCGCCTCGGCGCGCGCACGCTCGCGCTCTGGAGCGACGTCGCGCCGACGACCAACGCGGCCGTCGACGTCTCGGCGAACACGGTCTTCCTGGAGAATCCGCTCGACAGCACGGTGAGCGTGCGCGGGCTGATCGCGGTGGCGCGGCTCGCAGCCCCGCCGGCTGCGCTGATTCGCAGCACTACCAACACGCCCGAGTACAACTACACGCGCGCCGCGCTCGGCCAGATGGGCACGGCGCTGACGAGGCGCGGCGCAGTGGCCGTCGTGGTCGTCGCCGACTCGACGGCGGAGCTCGCGTTCGACGGCGTGGTGAAGACGCAGCAGCGCGGCGCGTACGACGTGGTCGGCGGCGTGCCACGCTTCACGCGCGCGCCGGCGGCTGGGGCTCGTCCGGTGCCTACGCCGACGACGCCGGTGCCCGTGCCGGTGCCCGTGCTGCTCGTGCACGGCGCTGCACTCGCCGACTGGCGTTCCGCGGGGCAGGCGGTGGAGATCCGGCTGCGCAGCGAGAGCTTCGAGAGCCCGTCGGTGAACGTGATCGGCGAGATCCGCGGCACGGACCCGAAGCTGCGCGACGAGTACGTCGTCTTCAGCTCGCACCAGGACCACGACGGCGTGCGCTACACGGTGGCGGGCGACTCGATCTGGAACGGCGCGGACGACAACGCGTCGACGAGTGCGGCGATCCTCGCGATCGCCCGGGCGTTCAGGAAGCAGCCGGGCCGGCGTTCGGCGCTGTTCATCTTCCACGGCGCGGAGGAGCGTGGGCTGCTGGGCTCGCGCTATCACGTGGCGCATCCGGTGGTGCCGCTCGCGAGCATCGCGGCGGTGATCAATGGCGACATGGTGGGGCGCAACAACCCGGACACCGCCGCGCTGCTCGGGTCGCAGCCGCCGCACCGCAACTCGAGCGCGCTCGTGCAGATGGCGCTCGACGCCAACCGGACAACGAGCCGCTTCGTGATCGACTCGCTCTGGGACCGTCCGACGCATCCCGAGGGATGGTACTTCCGCAGTGACCACGTGCCGTACGCGGAGCGCGGCGTCCCGTCGCTCTTCTTCACCACGAACCTGCACCCCGACTATCACACGCCGCGTGACGAGCCGAGTCGGATCGACTACCCCAAGCTGACGCGGGTGACGCGGTGGATGTACATGACTGGTTGGCTCGCGGCGAACGCGGCGACGCGGCCGGCAACGGACCCGGGATTCGTTCTGCGATAGGCGAGGCGTGGGTGTGCAACCTTGACAGGGTGTCTACTCTCCATGAGTGACGAATTGCGTCGCCATTCCGCCAGCCGCTTGCCAGCACTACCCCGCTCGGCGAGCTGAGCAGCAGAGTGCCTGAGCCGTGTCCTGGTGGATGTCGGGCGGAGAGTGAGTGCGCGTGACCACGAGCGCACAGGGAGAGGAGGGCGTAGTGCCGATGTCGTACGCAATGGACCCGGAAAGCAGGATGGTGCGATGCCGCGCGTGGGGCACGCTCTCGAACGAGGATCTGCGCGATCACTACGCGAAGATGGCAGCCGACCCGCAGTTCGCACCGGGCTACTGCCAGCTCGGCGATCTGAGCGGTGTCGTGGCTCTGACAGCTGACTCGGCGACTATCGCGGAGGTGGCGTCCCGCCCGGTGTTCGACGCCGAGGCGCGCCGCGCGATCATCGCCCCGTCAGACGCGGCGTATGGTGTCTCGCGAATGTTCGCGATCTACGCCGAGCGTGCGGGACAGGACGTTCGGGTCTTCCGCGGCGCACCCGAGGCGGAGCAGTGGGTCGCCGGCTCTGTGGGACAGACCGAGCATTCCGAGCCCTGAGGTAGATCAAGGCTCGCACATCGATTGAGCGGGCGGCGGGGACAGGGCGAGTAGCGGCATCACCGGGGCCGGCGGCGCCCTGGCATCCGCCGTGCCGAGGCTGGCCTTGAATCGTCTGTTTACCATCGGCGACGCTCTGGTCGCTCAACCCTCCACCCTGATCGGGCTGGAGGGTCCAGACACCTCTCCTCCGTCAGCACCCCGCCTCGTCATGCCGTCCGTCAGTTGCCCGGCCTCCCACGTTCCCACTCTCGTGCCGGCGGCCCAGCCGACGGCTCTCGACCGGCTGACCAAGCTGGCGGCGCGGACGACCACGGCGCCAATCGCCGTGCTGACGCTGCATGCATCGGCCGGCGCGAGACGGGAGAGTGGGTATGCAGAGGCGGCCGACACGCTTCCAGACGCACGCCTCGACGGGCTCCAGCAGGAGTTGATCAGCAGTGGGACGCGGCTCCAGCTCGACGACTCGCGAGCGCACGGTGCCTACCGCGACGGCAATGGATTCTCGGGCGGACCCGGAGCGAACGCCGCCTATCTAGGCGTGCCTGTCTTCACCGATGCGGGGCGCGTGCTCGGCGCGCTTGCCGTCGCTGACGTGGAGCCGCGCGCGTGGACGGCCCATGACGCGAATCTCCTCGAAGACATCGCCGCGCTTGTGGCGGCCGAGCTGGCGCGGCACGAGGCGGTCGCATCGATCCAGTCCGACGCCGTGCGGCTGCGCGAGAGCGAGGGGTGGCTGCGCCTGTTCGTGGAGCATGCGTCGGATGCGCTTCTGCTGCTCGACACCACGGCGACGTTCCAGTTCGTGAGCCCCGCAGTGCAGCGCGTATACGGGCATGCGCCGGAGGCGCTCGTCGGCACGTCCGCCGAGGCGCTCGTGCATCCCGAGGACTGGCCCGTGACGCAGGCGGCGATCGCGCGTGCCTTCCAGAGCCCTGGCGCCACGCAGATCGCCGAGATTCGCGTGCTCGACAGCTCGGGCGCGTGGCGGCCGTGCGAGGCGACCGGCCGCACGGGCGAATCGGCGAGCGCGCCGTCGGGGGTGATCGTCAGCCTGCGCGACATGACGTCGTGCCGAGCGGCCGAGGACGCGCGCCGCGCGGCGGAGGCGCGCTTTCGTGCCCTGATCGAGCACGCGCACGACGTGGTGGGCATCATCGCGCTCGATGGAACGATCCTCTACGAGAGCCCGGCGATCGAGCGCGCACTCGGCTTCCATCCGAGCGAGATCGTGGGGCGCAACGCGGTGGAGCTCATCCACAAGGATGACATCCCACGCGTGGCGGCGGTGCTGGCCAGCCTCGCAGGGACGCCTGGCGGGGCGGCGTCGATCACGTATCGGTGCCAGCATCGCGACGGCTCCTGGCGCACGATCGAGACGGGGGCGTGGAACCTGAGCCACGACCCGGCGGTGGGCGGCGTGGTGGTCAACGCGCGCGACATCACCGACCGTGCAGCGGCCGAGACCGCGCTGCGCGAGAGTGAGGAGCGGTTTCGCGCGCTCAGCATCTCGTCGCCATTGGGGATCTTCCAGTCGGACACGCTGGGCAACCTGATCTACACCAACCCGCGGATGCAGACGCTGTGGGACTGCACCGACAGCGAGCTGCTGGGGCTCGGGTGGACGTCGCGTGTGCACGACGATGACCTGCCAGCGACCCTCGGTGCGTGGCGCACGGCACTCGCGGCACATCGAGAGTTCGAGGCGGAGTTCCGCGTCGTCCTGCCCAGTGGTACGACGTGCCACGTTGTTGCGCGCGCGGCTCCGCTGCGCGACGTGGCGGGCGCCGTGATCGGTGCAGTGGGAACGGTGAAGGACGTGACCGAGCGAAAGCTCGCCGGGCTGGCGCTGGCCGAGAGCGAGCAGCGGCTCCGTCTCGCGCTCACTGCAGCGCACATGGTCGCCTGGGAGATCGACCTGCGCACGGGCGCCTTTCAAGAAGGGACGCAATGCTCCTCGGGCGCCGTGGCGCCCGCTGCCGAGGCAGCTGGGACGGCGAGCACCGTGTCGGGCAAGCACGCCGACTACGCCAGCTTCCTGGACCTGGTGCATCCAGAGGATCGCTCGCGCGTGAAGGCAGCTGGTGTGCGCTCGATCGAGGAGCGCGCACCGTTCGAGGCCGAGTTCCGGATGGTGTTTCCGACGGGAATCCGCTGGCGCTTCGCGACGGGACGTGTGGTGAGCGATGGCGGCGACGTCGCGGAGCGCATGGTCGGCGTGGCGGTGGACATCACCGAGCGCAAGACGCTCGAGGCGCAGCTCCGGCAGGCGCAGAAGATGGAGGCGGTGGGGCAGCTCGCCGGTGGGATCGCCCACGACTTCAATAATCTGCTCACCGTGATCACAGGCGGCACCTCCTTCGCACGGGACTCGCTGCCGACCGGGGCGGCGGCGCACGAGGATCTGGCGATGGTGGACGAGGCGGCCGGCCGCGCGGCGCAGCTGACGCGACAGCTCCTCGCCTTCAGCCGCAAGCAGCTGCTCGTGCCGGAAGTGCTCGACCTCAACCAGGTGGTGAGCGGCGTGGAGCCGATGCTGCGACGGCTGATCGGCGAGGACATCGCGGTGGTCACGGAGCTGACGCCCGAGCTGCACGACATCCACGCGGATCCGGGCCAGATCGAACAGCTGCTGTTGAACCTCTCGGTGAACGCGCGCGACGCGATGCCGGGCGGCGGGAGACTTACGATCCGGACGGAGAGCGTCGAGCTGTCGCCCGCGGAGGCATCGCAGCCCGGCCGTTCGCGGTGCACCGGTTCGTTCGTGCGACTGACGGTGCGCGATACCGGTATCGGCATGGACGAGGCGACACTGGGGCGCATCTTCGAGCCCTTCTTCACGACGAAGGAGCTGGGCAAGGGAACGGGGCTCGGGCTCGCGACCGTATACGGTATCGTCGCGCAGACGGGTGGCCACGTCTCCGTGTCGAGCGCGCCGGGCGAGGGCGCCGTGTTCACGATCGACCTGCCGCCGGCGGCGGCGCCAATGACGCCGCAGCTGCCGCTGCCGCGAGCGATGTCCGGGCTCGCCTCGGAGACGGTGCTGGTCGTGGAGGACGAAGCTGGAGTTCGCGCGATCGTGCGGCGCGTGCTGTCGCAGCAGGGGTACGCCGTGCTCGAGGCGTCGGACGGGCGCGAGGCGCTGATCGTCGCCGGCGAGCATGCCAGTCGCGGGGCGGGAACGATCGACCTCGTGGTCACTGATGTCGTGATGCCCGAGATGAGCGGCCGCGAGCTGGTCGGCATGCTGGCGGTGCAGCATCCAGGCAGTCGCGTGCTGTTCATGTCCGGCTACACGGACGACGAGATCATCCGCCGCGGACTGCCGGTGCCGGGGATGGCGTTTCTCCAGAAGCCGTTCACGGCCGAACAGCTGCAAACGGCCGTGCGCGCTGCGCTCGGCGCGAGCGAGGTGACGGCCGCGGCGGAGTAGGGTGGGCGATGCGGCGATACGCCGCGCTTCATCACCTTCCCACGTTGCGCCGTGCTGCACCACTGTACGCCCGTGCCCGCTTGCGCCGCGCCAGCAGGCACGCAATATCCTGCGTCCCGCCCTGTACGGCCGCAGTTGACCCACACGCGCCGAGAGTGTCCCATGCGCCTGCTCCAGTCGCTCCTCGCTGCCACTGCGATTGCCACCCTCGCGGCGTGCGGCTCGATCACCGACCCGACGGCCGCCGCGCCCGATGCGGCGTCGTTCAGCCGAAAGCCTGCGCCACCGCCGCCGCCCGCGATCACGCACACTCCAGTCCTGTTCGTCCATGGATGGAACGCGAGCGCCAGCACGTGGACGACGATGGTGGGCCGGTTCAAGAACGACAGTTATACCAATGCCGAGTTGGCGAACTTCTCGTACACGACCTCGCAGTCCAACGCGACGACGGCGGGGATCATCGCGAAGAAAGTGGACTCGATCCTCGCCGCGACCGGCGCGACCCGCGTGAACATCGTCACGCACTCGATGGGTGCGCTCTCGGCGCGCTATTACGTGAAGAATCTTGGCGGCAGTGGCAAGGTCGGCGCACTCGTCTCGCTCGGTGGGCCCAATCATGGCACGAATACGGCCGACATCTGCTTCCAGGCGTCGTGCTTCGAGATGCGCGTGGGCTCGTCGTTCCTGGATGCGCTGAACGCGACGGACGAGACATGGGGCGCACCGCGCTACGCGACGTGGTACTCGCCGTGCGACGAAGTGATCAACCCGCACTCGAGCGTGCTCCTGAGCGGCGCCGTCTCCAACACACAGACCGCGTGCATGAGTCACAGCACGCTGCACGAGGACGCAACCGTCTACATGCAGGTGCGCGATTTCGTGGGACTGACGACTCCGACAGCACTGCTCGCCAGCAGCGCCATGGGCTTTCCGTGACGGTGATGGTCGGCGGCTGAGCGCGGCTGACCAACGGTGAAAGGGCGGCCGGACCCGATGGGTCCGGCCGCCCTCGTCGCGAACGCTCCTCGGTGCCGACGCGTAGCAGGGGGAGAGCACATGCGACCATCGGAACGCTGCGTGCGGCAGCGGTCCAGCTTCGTCGAACCGACCACGATGCCACGCCGACTCATCATTCTCGCCTACTGCGCGGCGCTCGCGATGTGCGCTGCGATGCCGGCGCGCGCCCAGGGCAGCGCGGGCACGGAAATCATCACTGGCACCGTGGTGGGCCCGACCGGCGCGCCGATCAATGGCGCGACGGTGGAAGTCACCGCGCTCGAGACCGAGGTCACTCGTCGCAAGACGACGAATGCGGCGGGGCACTACACGCTGCTCTTTCCCGACGGCGGCGGGCAGTACCGCGTGACGGTGCGCTACATCGGAATGACGCCGGTCGTCTTCACGGTGGCCAAGCAGGCGGACGAGGATCGACTCGTCGCCGACGCGCGGATGAGCATCGGCGTCGCGACGCTCTCCACGGTGAACACGACGGCGCGCCGCGCAACGCCGACCGGGCGTGACGACGAGCGTCCGACGGCGGGATCGATCGAGCGCGCGATGACTGGCGCCGCGCTGATGCGGCTGCCCGTGGACCCGAGCGACATCAACGCCATCGCGGCACTCGCGCCAGGCGTCGTGGGTGTCGCGGGCACGGACTCCTC
>JAYUTY010000374.1:0-11055 GCA_043754875.1 Gemmatimonadota bacterium | reverse complement strand
TGCGCGGCGTGTTGTTCCCGTTGATGAAGAGCCAGCGGCCGTCCGGCACGCCGTCCGTCATCGAGAGCTCGGTGTGATGCGTGTCGTCCCAGGGCACGAATCCGAAGGTCGTGTTCAGCATCGGCTTCGTCTCTTCGTTGTAGCCCCAGCCGTTTTCCGGGTTCTGGGAGAACACGGGAATGACCTTGAGCATGCGACCCGAGGGCAGTCCGTACACGGACACCTGGCCGCTGAAGCCGCCGGACATGAAGGCGTAGAGCTCGTCCTTCGCGCCGGGCGCGACGTACACTCGCTGCGCGGCGTCGCCCGTGACGAGGTTCCCAGTGGTCGGGGTGGCGCGGTTGCAGGCGAACGTGAGGAGGCCCGCGGCGGCGATCGTGACGCCGAGCCAGAGGCTGCCTGTGTTGGGTATCTTCATCGTGTCATCCGTCGTTTGAGGGCACTCGTCCAGCGGTGATTTCCACAGAGTTCCCCGATCGTGGTCGCGACGAGCGGCTCGCGCGCGAGTCGGGTGAGAGTGACCCAGCGCCGGTGGGAGGCGCATGGGAATGCCGCGTCACACGGCTTGTCCTCCAGGAGGCAGCGCGAGTGGCGCGGCTGCGCCTCGGCAAAGACGGCGATCACATCCGCGACGCTGATGAGTCCGGGCGGCTTCGCGAGCGCAAAGCCGCCGCCCGGTCCGCGCATGCTGGTGAGGATGCCGCTTCGCACCAGGGTGTTGAGTGTCTTCGACAGGTAATTGCGCGGCGCACCAATGACGCTGGCGATCTCGCCGGTGCTGACGAGGCGCTCGCCGGAGTGACGAGCCAGCAATACCACGGCACGCACTGCGTACTCCGCTGTGCGGGGCAGCATGGTCAGTGAATCCGGAAGGATTTCATCATGTGGATATGATGAATGCTTCCGGAGCGGCGCACAGTCAGGAGAATGCAGGAAGGCGTGCGGGGAGTTTATGGTGCGTCGCCGGGGAGACGCTGACAGCGTTTGCCTGACAGCGATCTCCGGACAGTCGCAGAGCGCAGCCAGCGGACGCTGCGTGGGGAGTTCCCCCGACCCGAGGGGCTCGATCTACCTACAAATCTTCCCCATCGCTCCCCACATACCCCGACGCGTCGGAACGCGAGATTCCGTCGGCACGACCATACCCACAAGGTGAACGATGCAGCTCGAGCCAGCAGCAGGTGATCGGCGAAGCGTCCGCATGCGGATGGAGATGCGCCGGTTCTCGCTGAACGCGTGCACGGCCACCACCGACGCGCTCCGCTCCGCATGCGCTCTGCGCTGAACGACACGCCTGGAAGGGCGACCGGCAGCATTCAGCTGGCGGCGCTGCGCGTTCCGCTGGCGATCAAGCTGGTCGGCGCAAACCTCGCGGCGATCGCCACACTCCTCATCCTCTGGCGCGCGACGGGTGGGACGATCACCCCGGTCGTCGCGTACGGCGCCGTCGCGATCCTCGTGGCGCACCTGGTGGCCGTGCTGATCGCACTTCGGCCGGTGCGCGAGCTCGAGAATGTCGCGTCCCGAGTGTGGCACGGAGACTTCGCCGCGCGAGTCGTGCACTCGCGCGTGGCGGATCGCGAGGTGCTACGCGTCGGCTCCATGTTGAACCTCCTGCTCGACGGCCTGGTCTCCGACCGTGCGCGCCTTCGCGCACTGGCTTCCGAGGTGATCGCCGTGGGTGACCAGGAGCGCGCCGCGATCGCCCGGGCGCTCCACGATTCCATTGCACAGCACATCGCGGCGCTTCAATTCCAACTCTCCGTCGCCGTGCGTGAATCCAGTGATATCCTGCTCGCGGAGCGTCTCGCCACCGCGCGCGATACCGCGGAAGGCATCCTCGAGGAAGTCCGCAGCCTGTCGCACACGGTGCATCCGGCCCTGCTCGACGATCTCGGCCTCGAGGCCGCACTCCGCCGGCTCGCACGCGATTCGACCGTGGCGAACGACTTCGCGGTGGACGTCGTGGCATCTGCACCGGCCGAGAGGCTGCCCTCTGCCGCCGAGGCGGTGCTCTATCGTGTGGCCGAGGAGGCCGTGCGCAACGTGGCGCGGCACGCGTCCGCGCGCGTCGTGCACCTTCGTCTCATCCACGCGCCATCGCACGTCACGCTCACCATCCACGACGACGGCGCGGGCTTCAACCTCGCGGTGGTGAGCGCGTCCACTGCTGCGAGCAGCCTCGGCTCCCTGCGGGATCGGCTCGCGCTCGTGGACGGCCGGCTCGACATCACGACGGCGCCCGGGCGTGGGACGACACTCTCCGCGACCGTGCCGCTCACGCCGGCGCAGCACGCGGGCGCGCGCGCATCATGACGCGCGACGGAGCTTTCAACTCCGCCGAACCGATCCGTGTAGCCATCGCGGATGATCACGCGGTCGTCCGGGCAGGACTGAGGGCGGTTCTCGAGGCCGCGCCGGACATCATTGTAATCGGCGAGGCCGCGAACGGACGCGACATCGTCTCGCTCGTCCGGCGCGAGCGGCCGGACGTCGTGGTCATGGACCTCGCCATGCCTGAGCTCGACGGCATCCAGGCTACCACGGCAATCCTCGCCCTCGAGGTCCGGTCGCGCGTGCTTGTCCTGTCGATCCACACGGAGGAGGAATGGCTCGTCCCCGCCATGAACGCAGGCGCCTCGGGCTACCTCGTGAAGACGGACGCACACCGCGACCTCGTCCAGGCGATCCGCATCGTCGCGCGGGGCGACTGCTTCGTGCGCCCTACGGCCGCGCGCATCCTGGCGCGCAAGCTCTCAGCCGTTGCCCCCGCCGCCGCGGAGCAGCGGCTGTTCGACTTGCTCGCACCGCGCGAGCGCGCCGTGCTGCGGCTCGTCGCGCTCGGCTTCACCTCGGCCGAAGTAGGACAGCGCATCTACCTGAGCGCCCGGATGGTCGACGCACACAAGCATCGCATCCGCAAGCTGCTCAACCTCACGCACCGCTCGCACTACGTGCAGTTCGCGCTCAAGCTCGGCCTGCTCGTGGAACCTGGACTGGCCCCGTTGGCGCGAGCGGGCGCGTGAGACTGACGGTGCGTGATCGTCGATCTCACTGACGTCATTCGCGTGGCGAAACCGACGCCGAGGACGACCGACACGTGAACAGTGCGCAGCGACACGACAATTCGCACGGCTTCGAGGTGTACCAGGTCGTCAGCGGTGTAGCGGGTTGGCCGTTTGTAGCCGGTCTTCCGGCAGATCTCCCTGCGCATGCGCAGCGGCCTCGAACTCCTCGGAATTCGTGCTGGCGACCTCGAGGATGAGTTGGTAACGCGTCGCTGCACCCTCTGCGAACCAGCCAGTGCCGGCAACAACAGGCACGGATGGGCGACCAGCGGTGCCGCGTGGGAACTCGTGTGCATGCAGTGTCCGCGACGGGGATGCCTGGGACAGTACCCTGCCCCTTCACCGTCACGTGCATGAGCAGTGGAGCTCAGTCGCGGTGCCGTACGAGGAGTCTCGCCAGCGGCGCGGCTCGACGCAGTCGGAAGTCAGCAGAGGCTGTCCGGCAGTGTGCGGGGCAGCCTCCGCGCGGGTGATTCCTACACGTCCGCGCCCGCCGTGCGCAGTGCGGCGAGAAGCGCCTCCGCATCGGCACCGTCGCGATGCGCCGCGTCACTGATGGGGACCCCCGACCCGCAGCAGGTGTCCACCCCGAAGCGGCTGAACACTTCCTTGGTCTCGGGATGGCGGGCCATCGTTTCCCTGACCGTCACGGTCGGGTCGATCACGATTGGGTTGCGCATCAGATTCTCCTCTGTCGTAGTTGATTCGTGAACATCAGAACGCGCCCGGTGCGATCATCCCCGAGTGCCACTCCGGCTCCCAGACGAGCGCCGTTTCGACGCCGGCGATCTCATCCACCTGCATGGCCGCGGCGCGAATGCCGTTCGTGATGAGCCGCTCCATCGGACAGCCGGGCGTGGTGAGGGTGTGCGTGATCCATGCGACGTCGTCAGCAATCGTCACCCCGTACACGAGTCCGAGCGTGACGATGTCCAGCCCGATCTCGGGATCGATGACCTTTGCGAGACTGCGCCACAGCAGCTCGATGCGGGGGTCGGATTCACTCATCACGGCGAACGTGTAGTTTGGATTCTCCGGCGCGGACGCCGGCGCGTTGTCGTAGTCTCGCGCACTGGTAGCCTGCGGCGCGTGACGGTTGTCACACGCGTCTGCACGTCAGCCGCGCGTCGACCCCTCCACGAGCACCGCACTGTGGATATTCATTCGTTGCTCCAGCAGGTTCCCCTCTTTTCCAGCTTCAGCGATGACGCGCGGCGGCGTCTCGGCGAGCGCTCACTGCTGCGCAGCTATGGGGCGGGCCATGTGCTCTTCACCACGGGGGAGCCGTGTCGGGGGCTGTACGTGGTGGCGTCTGGTCGCGTTCGCATCTTCCGCACGAGCCCTGCGGGGCGCGAGCAGGTGCTGCACACCGAAGGTCCGGGCCGTCCAGTCGCCGAGCTTCCCCTGCTGGACGGCGGCCCCTACCCGGCCTCCGCCATGACTGAAGTCGAATCACGGCTCGCGTTCATTCCGCGCGGCGAGTTCGAAGCGCTGTATCGTGCCAATCCGGATGTCGCGGATGCCATCATCCGCGAGCTCGGGAAGCGCCTCCGTCATCTGGTGGACGTCGCGGAGACGCTGGCCTTTCGCGATGTCGCCGCGCGACTTGCCAACTATCTCGCGCAGTACGCCGAGCAGCATGGGGAGCAGACGGCCGAGGGCACGGTCATCGTGCTCGACCGGACCCGCGAGGAGCTCTCCCAGGAGCTCGGCACGGCGCGCGAGTCGGTATCGCGCGCGCTCAAGCAGCTCGCGGCACAGGGGCTGATTCACCCGCTGCCGCGCAAGCGGCTTCGCATCCCCGACGTCGCGGCGCTCCGCAACACCGCGAGACCGGGCGCCCGAGCGCGCCACGACTGACGGGCGGCGGCTCCTGAGGGCCAGGCGCAATGCGACAACCGTCACACCACCGGTCGCGTCGCCTGAGGACTCTTCGTCACTCACGGGCGAAGGAGTTCACGAATGGACACAAGGAGAGCGCACGCCACGGGCGAGCTGACGTCCGACGTCGTCACTGACGCGCTGCGCCAGGTGCCGTATCCCGGGCTGACGCGCGACCTCGTGTCGTTCGGCATGGTGGAGCACATCAGCGTCTGCGACGACCGGGTCAAGGTCCGCCTCGGGGTTCACACGCGCGACGCGAGTGTCCGGATGATGCTGGACGAGAGCATTCAGGCTGCCCTGTCTCCGCTGGGCGCCGCATCCGTGGTCGTCGAGCTGGTCACGCCCAAGCCGGGTGTGGCGCTCCCCGTCACGCATGGCACTCCCGATCCATGGAGCGACCAGGTGCGGCTCGCCAGCGTTCGCCACGTGATTGCGGTGGGCGCGGGCAAGGGTGGTGTCGGAAAGAGCACTGTGGCGGTTAACCTCGCCCTTGCCCTCGCGCGTGGTGGCCTGCGCACCGGTCTCCTCGACGCGGACATCTACGGGCCGAGTCTTCCGATCCTCCTCGGCATCGAGGACGGCGCGCGGCGCGTGCGCATGTCGCCGGAGAAGCACATTCTCCCTTTGGAGGCGCATGGTCTGCCAATGATCAGCTTCGGCTTCTTTCTCGGCGAGGGCTCACCGGCCATCTGGCGTGGTCCCATGGTGACCAAGGCGGTGAAGCAGTTCGCGCGCGGCGTCGCGTGGCCGGCGCTCGACGTGCTCCTCGTGGATCTCCCGCCCGGCACCGGTGACATCCCGCTCAGCCTTGCGCAGGCGGTCACGCTGTCCGGCGCCGTGATCGTCACACAGCCGCCGCGCGTTGCCATCGCCGAAGCGCGCAAGGCCGCGGCGATGTTCCGCGCACTCGAGGTGGCGGTGCTGGGTGTGGTGGAGAACATGAGCGGCCCGTTCGGCAGCGGCGCGGGCGCCGCCGTCGCCGAGGAGCTCGACGTGCCCTTTCTTGGTGTCGTCCGCTTCGACGAGTCGATCATCGCTGAGGGCGATGCGGGGATTCCCACGATGATCGGTCGTCCGAACAGCGCGACCGCCGACGCATTCGATGGCATCGCGCGCGCAGTCGCCGGGGCGCTCGGGTGGCGGCACAGCCGCAGCGACCGGGTGGAGGCGTCTGCATGACCACCGCGATCGCGCCGGTCTCCGTCTCATCCACCGCACCCGCGGCGCGCGCTCCCGTCCCATCGACGAGCTCGGTGCCGCTCGCAGCCGGGCATTTCGGCGCGGCGATCCTGTATCTCGTCGCTGGCTCGGTCGGTCTCGTATGGATTGCCCCGGAGCTGGCGATCGGCGGCTATCCGTCACCGCGCGTCGCGGGCATCACGCACCTGTTCACACTGGGGTGGTTGACGACGACGATCTTTGGCGCCCTGTATCAGCTGCTTCCCGTGGCGCTTGGTGCCCCGTTGCGCTCGGTGCGCGCGGGCCACGCCAGCTTTTGGGCGTTCGCGCCGGGAGCTGGAGTGTTCGCCGCCGGTGTCGCGTCGTCGAGCACGATGCTGCACCACATCGGGATTGCGCTCGTCGCCATCGGCATTCTGCTCACCATCGTCAACGTCGGCAGCTCGCTTCCGCTCGCTCGCTCGCGCGATGTGACGTGGATGGCGGTGCTCATCGCGCTGACGTCTCTCGCCTCGACGCTCGTGCTGGGCGTGGTGCTCCTCCACAACCTGCACACCGGCTTCCTCGCCGAGGCGAGGCTGCGCGTGCTGGGCACGCACATTCACGTTGCACTCGTCGGCTGGGCACTGGTGATGATGGTGGGCGTATCGCACCGGTTACTCCCGATGTTCCTCCTCTCCCATGGTGCCGACACGCGCTGGACTTGGCGGTCGCTGTCGCTGCTCGCTGCGGGCGTGCCTGTGCTGGCCGTCGGGATTGTGATGCGCATCGCGCCGATGGAGTGGACGGGCGTCGCGCTGCTCGAGGGTGGCGTCGCGTGCTTTGCCTGGCAGGCATACTGCTTCTACCGCGTGCGTGTGCGACGCCGGATCGACGTGGGCATGCGCTACGCCGGCGTGGCGCTGTCGTTCCTCGTTGCGAGCGCACTGCTGGGCACGGTCGTCCTTGCACGCGGCGTGGCGCATCCCCGGCTCGCCACCGCTTACGTCCTCGCTGGCCTGCTCGGTGGCATCGTGCTCTACGCGATCGGGTTCTTCTACAAGATCGTACCGCTGCTTGCCTGGACGGTCCGCTACCGCGACCACCTCGGCAAGGGGACGGCACCGACCATCGCGGAGACCTTCTCGTCGCGAGTCGCACACGTGCAGCTCGTCTGCATGGCCCTCGGCGTGACGCTGCTCGTCGCGGGCACCGGCGTGGCGTCCGTGCACTTGGCGCGATGCGGCGCGCTGCTCTTTCTCGCTGGTGTCGCGCTGTTCGTCTCCCAGATTGTCCGCATCGTCGTGGGAAAGCCGGCATGAGCGCTCCAGCCAGGGTGTCGGTCTCGTGTACCGACCGCGTCAGCGACGTGCTCGCACGCGACGAGCAGCTCGTGGAGGTGTTCGTGCGGCACGCCCCGCATTTCGCGAAGCTGCGGAACCCTGCGCTCCGGCGAATGATGGCGCGTCTCGTCACGGTCGAGCAAGCGGCCCGCATGGCTGGCATTTCCGTGCAGGTCCTGCTGCACGATCTGAACGAGGCGTTGCACCTGCCGTCCGAAGCGCCCGCTTTCACGGCTGCGGCGGGCAATGGATGCGCCGGCGAGGGTAACGCCCACGATCGTGTTCCTCACGCGCTCGTCATCGTGGAGCTGGATCTGCGCGAGGACATGCGTGCCGGCCGCGAGCCGTTCTCGCGCATCATGCGCGCGGCGACTGCGCTGGGTGACGCCGAAGCGCTGGTGCTGCGCACGCTCTTTGAGCCGGTGCCGCTGTTCGCGCTCCTGGGCACGCGCGGATTCGCGCATGCGTCCGTAAAACGCGCCGACGATGACTGGAGTGTCTCGTTCTGGCGTGCCCCACAGGATCCCTCCAATGTCGTCGTGGAGGAGAAACCGAACACGGGCGCGTTCCCGACCGCGCCCGAGCTGCCAACCGTTCACCTCGATGTTCGAGGTCTGGAGCCGCCCGAACCGCTCGTGCGCACGCTCGCTGCCCTCGACGCACTCCCTGAGGGACATCAACTCGTGCAGCTGAACGATCGCGTTCCGCAGCTCCTCCTTCCCATGCTTGCCGAGCGTGGGCTCGCGTGCGAGATCGACGACTCGCACACCGACAGAGTGCTCGTCCGCATCTGGCACCCGGAACGGTCCTGAACCGGCCCGTCCTGTCGCATCCACAGGGCGCCGTGCTGGCGCCCGCGTCGTTAACCTCATCAGGAGAAACACCGATGTCTCTGCAGTCAATCGAGCTCGACGTGCGCGTCATCCCGCCCCGCGAGAAGCATCCCGCCATCTTCCGCACCTTCGACAGCCTCGCGGCTGGCCAGTCGATGTTGTTGCTCAACGATCACGATCCCAAACCCCTTCGGTACGAGCTTGCGGCCGAACGTCCCGACAGCTTCGACTGGGCGTATGAGGCGCAGGGACCGGAGCTCTGGCGTGTGCGGATCAGCCGTCGTTGACGAGCGCACACCGCGTCGCACGCGTCGCCGATGGCGCGTGCGACACGGTCAGTGCACCGCCGTCTTCGGGTCTCTCGCCGCACACGGTGGATCGCACGTCGTTGCGCCGCGAACGCACTCGTTCTGTCTCGGGCTTGCGGACTTCGCAGTCGGCTGCCGATCCGTACAGAAGACTGCCAGCTGGCGCGGTCGGTCGCTCGACGTTGATCGAATGGGTGCGTGTGCCGAAACGAGACATCACCACGAAGACCGTCGTCGAAGTAGGCACGCTGATTCCACGAACCATCCCAGCCGTGCGCTTCCACGGCGAATCGACGCGCGGCGACGCGCGCAAAGCGCAGACGACAATGCGGAACACTCGTCGCACCAACGACAGTCGTGATGCCGCGTCAGGATGGAAGCTCTCCGGGTTCGGATCTTCACCGCAGAGTCAGGGCGTTATTGGCCCAACGCAGCTTCCTCGCGCAGATGTCGCTCACGAGGGTCGCGAACTCCTGCGACGGCATGTCCGCGCACACGCGGCGCAGCCGGCCGGTGAGATCTCCGCGCATCTGCTCGAGCTGGACCTCCTCGGACGTCGGCATGAGGCTCCAGGGCGTGACCCAAAGACCAGCGGGACGTGGACTGACATCCACGATCGGCTGGTCTCTCCGCTCCCACGCGCCGTGTCGTAGCCACTTCGCACCGAGGACAGCCGCAAGCGTGTGCACCGCTGCCGACGGGCCGAACGGACGCGACGCGACGACGCGTGTCTCGAGCACTGCATTCGTCATCGGGATCTCGTCCGTGTTGGGATGGTGTTTGCCTGCTCGACTCTACCGTTGAACCATGGAGCCGCGCCGGCGAGTTCGGCGTCGGGCGTCTCCCGGGCACTTTGGCGGCTTCTCCCCACAAGACCCCGACAGGAATGCTTCGGTAGGCGACCGTCCGTTACCATCGTTCTGGGCCGGATCGTGCAGGGCGCGTCCTGACGTGGCGCTGAGCACGCATGACGAGCCGCATCCCGGCCCGACGGGTTGAGGTGCGACTGGGGCCGCCGGCGCGGGACGACACGCTGTCTGTTTCGACGACCACCGGTGCGCGTAGCACCGGTTCTCCGGCGTGTCGCCTCCGGGAGAGTGGTCTCGCATGGATGCACGCACACCACCCGGATCCCTCCCCGCGCACAGGGCGGGAGTCGACGCCACCCACCTCGATGGCGGCCAGGCGCTCGACTTCGCCATCGTCTTCGCGGCGGCACCGGGGGTCAACCTCCTGCTCGCCGCCGACGCGCCACGCTTCACGATGCTCGCGGCGAGCGACGAGCGACGAGCGGCTCGCCGCGACGCTCACCACGCGCGGGGGGACGCTCGGGCGACCGCTGTTCGAGGTCTTCTCCAACGGCAACCCGGAGAACGCTGAGGCGAGCGGCGTGGCGAATCTGCGCGCGTCGCTCCAGACGGTCCTCCGGACACGAGTACCGCACCAAATGGCTGTACAGCGCTTCGATCTGCATCGCCCGGACGGCACGTGGGAGGTCCGGTTCTGGGCGCCGCGCAACATCCCGGTGCTCGGACCCGATGGTGCCGTCCGCTACCTGCTGCATCATGTCGAGGACCTGACCGAGAGCGTGGGGCGCGGAAGCGCACGAGCAGCTCCGGAACGAATTTGCCGAGAGCGAGGACACGCGCCTGGCGCTCGAGGAAGCGAACGCGCAACTCGAGGACCAGCACCTCGAGCTCGAGCTGGCGAACCAGCAGCTCCAGGAGCAAGCCGCCGAGCTGGAGCAGCAGGCAGAGGAGCTCAGACCACAGCGGTGCAACTCGAAGAGCGGACGAAGGAGGCGGAGCGGGAACGAGCCCGCGTTGTTCGCAGCGAGGCGAAGGATCGTGCGCTGTTCGAGTCCATCGACGACGGCTTCGCGATCATCGAGATGCTCGTTGACGCCGAGGGCCATGGGACCGACGACCGCTTCGTGGAGGCCAACCCGGCCTTCGTGCAGCAGACCGGCCTCACCGGCGCGGTCGGGCGGACGATTCGCGAGCTCGTCCCGGGCATCGAAGAGGACTGGATCGAGCGATATGGCCGCGTGCCCGCCACCGGTGAACCGACGCGATTCCAGAGCGGGTCCGAGGCGATGGGGCGCTGGTTCGACGTCTTCGCCTTCCGCCCAGGGCCGCCGGAGGAGCGCCATGTCGCGTTGCTCTTCACCGATAAGAGCGCGCACCACGTGGCCGAGCGGGAGCGCGAGCGACTCCTCCGCGCACTCGAGCTCGAGCGCGCGCGCCTGGCGTACGTGTTCCAACGCGCGCCGTCGTTCCTCGCCGTCCTGCGCGGCCGAGAGTACGTCTTCGAGCTTGCGAATGACGCCTATTACCAGCTCGTCATGCACCGTGACATCGTGGGGAAGCCAGTCTGGGAAGCACTCCCCGAGGTGAAGCGACAGGGCTTCGAGGCGCTGCTCGACCGGGTGCTCGACAGCGGCGAGCCGTTCATCGGGCGG
>JAYUTY010000373.1:0-3824 GCA_043754875.1 Gemmatimonadota bacterium | reverse complement strand
TCTCCGGGGTCATACGCTTTCGCGCCATGCTCATGCTCCTCTCCTCAACTGAATACTCGAGTATGCAACTGCAGACGAGCACTCGCGGCCCGGCGCAGGTTCGGTGGGTGCGCCACCCGGTGCCACCGCGTGCCCGATCAGCGTGATGATCTCGCCGAGAGTCGTGCGGCCGCGATCGCGCGCAGACCATGTGCGGATCAGTCGGTCGCGCTCATCCTTCGGCAGCGCCGACCACTCATTGTTCGGCGCGAGCTCGGCGACGCGCGCCAGGAGTGGGACGATGTTCACCGCGTCGCCGCACCAGTCCGCAACGATCACGAGGAGGTGCCAGCGGCCAGGGAGCGCGACGACCCTCGCCACGACATCCAGAGGTACGCGAGCGAGCCGATACGTGTCTCGCCAGAGCGCGGCATTCGTCTTCACCTGCCCGAGGAACGCCGTGAAGGGAAGAGCGGAGTCGAAGCGAGACCGCAGCACGTCACGCCGCCGAAGAGGAGAGTGCAGGGGTCGTATGCGCCAGGCTCGATGCCGGGCGCTCGATCGGAAGCCCGGCCTGCTCCCACGCCACATATCCGCCGACCAGGTTCACGACGTTCGTGAGGCCGCGCGCCTGCAGCAGGCTGGCCGCGATGGCCGACCGGCTGCCCCCCTGGCAGTGGACGACGAGCGGCCGGTCCGTCGGCAGCTCGTCGAGCCGCGCGGCCAGGTAGCCGACCGGGATGTTCGGAACGCCCGGCAGGTGCCCCGCCTCCCACTCGACGTGGCCACGCACGTCGACGATCGCGACCTCCCCCCGCGCGTACATCTCTGCCACCTCGGCGGGGGTGCGCTGGGCGAGCGTGGCGAGCGAGTGACCGTCCGCCGTCCAGGCCGCGAGGGTGTCGGCACCGAACACGCCGGCCACGCGATCCAGTCCGATCATCGCCAGGTCGCGCACCGCGGTCTCGACGCAGGACACGCCGTCCGCGTGCGCGCCGCCGGCGTCGTCGACCAGGAGATACACGTCGCGGTCGTACGGCAGCAGCCACCCGGCCCACGTCGTGAAGCTGCCGCCGAGCGGGATGTTGAGCGTGCCGGTCACGTGTCCCGCCGCGAAGTCGGCCGCCGAGCGTGTGTCCACCACCACCGCGCCCTCGCGGAGCAGCGCGTCCAGCGCCAGCGCGGACAGCCGCTGCGGGTGCGGAGGCCCACCGAGGATGCGCGGGCCCTCCTTGTTGATCCGCTTCATCTGCGCGAAGTAGCGCGGTGGCTCCGGCTGGCCGGCGAGCACCATCTCCACGAACTCGTCCTCGTCCGTCGACGCCAGCGCCCAGTTGCCGATCTTCTCATAGCCGACGGTCGTCGACGGGATCGCGCCGAGCGCCTTGCCGCACGCCGACCCCGCGCCATGGCCGGGCCAGACCTGCAGGTGGTCGGGGAGCGCGCGGAAGCGCTTCAACGAGCGGAAGAGCGTGCGCGCGCCCGCCTCCATGGTTCCCGCATAGCCGGCCGCGCGCTCGAGCAGATCGGGACGCCCCACGTCGCCGACGAACACGAAGTCGCCAGTCAGGATGCCCCACGGGCCGGCATTGGCCGGCGTGTCGGTCACCACGAAGCTGATGTGCTCCGGCGTGTGTCCGGGTGTGTGCAGCACATCCAGGCGGATGTTGCCGACCATGAAGTGGTTGCCATCCTGCAGGAGGCACGCGCCGGCGTGCGCGGCGAACGCGTACGTCCAGTCCGCGCCCCCCTCACCCGAGAGCAGGAGCTCGGCGCCGGTGCGCTGCGCGAGCTCGCGCGCGCCGCTCACGAAGTCGGCGTGGATGTGCGTCTCGGTGACGTGCGTGACGCGGAGCCCCTCATGGGCGGCCGCATCGACGTACTGCTCGACGTCGCGATTCGGGTCGACGACGACCGCTTCGCCGGTGCGCTGGCAGCCGATCAGGTAGCTCGCCTGCGCGAGCTGGGTGTCGTAGAAGCGCTGGAAGAACATGGGAGTGTCTCGGAGTCGAGGGACGGACCGGACGCCCGCCGCGCGATGGTGATCGCGGCGAAGGACGCGGTCGGAGTTGCGGAGGAGGAGCGGGATGGAACGCGGAAGACATCGCGGCTCCGATAGAGCACGAAGCCGCTCATGACGATCAGGAAGACGGCGAAGCCGCGCTTGAGCACTGCCTGCGGAACGCGGCCGGCGAGCGAGGTGCCGACGAGCGCCCCGACGATGGAGGATGCAGTGAACCCGCTCAGAAAGATCCAGTCGATGTCCACCGCGCCGAGATAACCGGCGAAGCCCGACGCGGAGTTCATCGCGATCACGAGGAGCGAAGTGCCCACCGCCTGCCGCATCGGCACCCGCGCCAGCAGCACCAGGGCCGGGACCACGAGGAATCCGCCCCCGATCCCGACGAGCCCAGTCAGCACGCCCACACCAAGGGCGACGGGGATGAGCAGGGCGACTCGCGGCGATACATCGCTCGCGGGTTCGTCGCGACGGCCTCGCAGCATCGAGACGGCGGCGGCAAGCATCACGAGCGCGAGCAGCGCAAGCTGTACGGCGCCGCTCAGGTGGACGGCGAGCCGGGCGCCCGCGAACGCCCCCGCCATCGCGAGAATGCCGAAGGCGAGCGCCGTCGGCACGCGCACGTTGCCGAGCCGCCAGTGCAGTGCGGCACCCACCAGGCTTGTCACCCCGACCACCGGCAGGCTCATCGCGATGGCCGGCTTCGCCGCGAAGCCGAGCACGTAGACGAGCACGGGCACCGTGAGGATCGACCCGCCGCCGCCCAGCAGGCCGAGCGAGAGGCCGATCACCGCCGCGAGCGCGAGGCCGAGGGCGAACACCGGAATGTCCTCAGGCGGCGCAGGAGACGTCGGTGGCTCGCGATGCGCGAGCTGCGCCGGGCGCCATGCCGGTAGTGAGCGCACGGACCATCGCGGGCACATCGCAGCTCGCCGGCCGGTTGTACGGCAGCCTCGCGAGGAGCATCCCCATCGCGCACGTGTCGGTAATGCCGGCGAACACGAGCCCCGAGCCTACTGCGGCGGGCACCGCGGCGAACAGGGGGTGCACGAGCAGGGCGAGCAGGCCTCCGGCGCCGGCGAGCGAGCCCGCGGCGATGCGCACCTGGCGCTCGAGCGACATGCGTGGCGTGCCGCGGCGCACTGGCTGGCCGGTGGCGACCCACGCGGTCATGCCGCCGTCGAGGATGTGGAGGTTGCTCATCCCGGCGTCCGTGAGGGCTTCCTCCGCCTTGCGGGCGCGCTGGCCCGAGCGGCAGATCAGGACGACCGGCTCGGCGACGGCCGCGCGGATCTCGGCGCCGTGTTCGCCGAGCGTGTCGAGCGGAACGTTGTAGGCGCCGGCGATGTGCTCTGCCTCGAACTCGCCCGGCGTGCGGACGTCGAGCAGGCGGGTTTCGGGATGTTCCAGCAGCAGCGTCGCCAGGTCGGCGGAGGTGAGCACTGCAGGAAGTGGCAGCATGGGGCTCCGTGGTAAATAGTCTAATCAACTAAACAGTAGAATATCGAACGCACCGGTCGATGTCAACGCCGTGTCCTCGCGCGACGCGCTGGCCGGGGTCGCGGGCTCGCAGCCCGGCAGGATGAGCCGGATGCACTGGAAGCTCCCGGACATCGGCCGCGATACCATCAGGCAACCCCCGACCCGATGACGCCCGTCGGGAGTGCACGGCGTGGCCGGACCCATTGCCGTGAACACGACACGAGATGTCCAGCAAACCGGGACCGCGTGGGAAGGGAGTCGAGGTGATGTTCAGTGCGAGCTATCAGTCGGTCTACGCTCGTGCTCGGAGACTCCCATGGAAACGCATGCCCTTCCGCTGACG
>JAYUTY010000372.1:0-3826 GCA_043754875.1 Gemmatimonadota bacterium | reverse complement strand
CCTGGCCGCCGTGCAGGTGCGCGATGAGCTGCATCCCGTAGCAGACGCCGAGCACAGGGGCGACATCGAACAACGCCGGATCGGCCGTCGGCACGTTCTCGCCATACACCGAGTTCGGACCGCCGCTGAGGATGATTCCCGTGGGCCGCCACTCGCGGATGAAGTCGAGATCTCGCGTGGGCGGATGAATCTCCGAGTACACGTGCGCCTCGCGAACACGACGCGCAATGAGCTGCGTGAACTGCGATCCGTAGTCGATGATCAGGATCCGGCTGGCCGACGTCATGTCGTCCAGTGCGTCGGGTCGAGGCTCAGGAACTCGACGTGCTTTGTCTGCAGGTCGATGATCGCTGCCTTCGGAGTGCCGTACACCCAGCCGCACGACTCGCCCGGATTGACGATCAGCGTGTCGCCGCGCGTCTTCATCTCCTGCTGATGCGTGCAGCCGTGCAGGACGATGCTGTGGCCCTCGATGCTGCGGGGCTGCACCTCGCCGATGTCGTGCACCACCAGGATGCGCTGCCCACCCACCTCGAAGCTGTGCGGGCTCTCGAACAGCTCGGCGCCGAAACCGGCCGTGGCCTTCGCCAGCAGGCCCTGCGTGTCGCCGTCGTTCTTGCCGAACACTCCGGCGAGCGACATGCTGGCCTCCTCGATGGGCCGCAGCGCGAATGGCGCGCAGTAGTCACCCGCGTGGATGATCATCGACACCCCGCTCGCCTGCATGATGCGTACGAACTCGGCAATCGTTGGGATCCGGTCATGGCTGTCCGCCAGAAGTCCGACGCGCATCAGCCTTGCCTCCACTCAGGATTGTCCAGCTCGAGCCGCGCGAGATCCTCATAGCGTTCGCGCTCCGTCACGACGGCGTAGCGATCGCCATCCACCAGCACCTCCACGCCACGGGGACGCGAATTGTAGTTCGACGCCATGACGTAGCCATACGCGCCGACGTCGTGCACGGCCAGCAGATCACCCGCCTGCGCCGCATCCATCTCGCGATCCAGTGCGAGGAAGTCGCCGCTCTCGCAGACCGGGCCGACCACATCGGCAACCATGCGCTCCTCAGTCGCCCGCACCGCGTCGATGCGGTGATACGCGTCGTAGTGCGACGGGCGCAGCAGCTCCGTCATTCCAGCGTCGGTCACGAGGAACTCGCGACCGCCGCTGTGCTTGCGATAGAGCACGCGCGTCACGAGCGTGCCGCAGTTGCCCACGATGAAGCGGCCTGGCTCCATGAGCAGGGTGAGTCCCGTCGGCTGCACCCGCGACACCAGCGCCTTCGCGAATCGCTCGAGGTCGGGCGACTCCTCCTCATCGTATGCGACGCCCAGCCCGCCGCCGATGTCCAGATACTTGATCGTCGTCACGCCGTCGCTGCGCAACTGCTCCAGCAAGGAGATCAGGCGCTCCGTACCATCCAGATACGGATCGAGGCGGAAAAGCTGCGAGCCGATGTGCATGTCGAGACCGACAAGCGCCACATTCGGCATTGCGTCCGTCGCACGCGCAACGACGAGCACCTCGTCGAACGGGATGCCGAACTTCGCCCCCTTCTCACCCGTCTTGATGTATCGGTGAGAGCTGTCGACGGTGACTTCCGGATTCACGCGCAGCCCTACGGGCGCAACGACACCACGCGCGCCAGCGAGGCGATCGATCAGGCGGACCTCCGCCTCGGACTCGGCATTGATCAGCAGCACGCCGGCGTCGAGCGCGGCACCGATCTCGTGCTCGGTCTTGCCCACGCCGCCGAAGATGATGTCCGATCCGCGAAAGCCGGCCTTCAGTGCCCGATAAAGCTCACCGCCCGACACGACGTCAACGCCAGCGCCAAGCTCCCGGAGGATTCGCAGAATCCCGGCGTTCGAGTTCGCCTTGAGGGTGTAGTGAATCCGATGCGGCAGCGCGCTCAGCGCACCATCCAGCCGCTGGTAACGGTCGCGCACGACGCCACCACTGTAGACGTACGCCGGCGTGCCGACCGCCTCGGCGATCGTTTCAAGCGACACGCCCTCGCAGGCGAGCGCGCCGTCCATCTTCGTGACGCCAGGGGTCAGTACGCTTTCGCCCACAGTGCCTCGACGGTTGAAGGACGGTCGCACTTGAGGCAGCGGGTAGGTGCTTCGGCCGACCGGAACTCCTCGTCCGGCATGCAGCGGATCGTGGCCTTCGTCTCCTCCTTGATCTGCGCCTCGCACGCGGCATCGCCGCACCAGCCGGCGTAGACGAAGCCACCCTGCCCATCCATCAGCTCGCGGAAGGCGTCGTACGACATCCGTTCCCTGTAGCTGTTCGCCTCGCGACGATCGAGCGCTGCAGCCAACATGTCGCGCTGCATCGCCGAGAGCGTCTCGCTCACGTCCTCGCCGAGCGTGTCGAGCGACACGGGGCGCTTCAGCTTCGTGTCACGGCGTACCAGCACTCCCTGATTGCCCGCGATGTCGCGGGGGCCGAGCTCGAGCCGCAGCGGGATGCCGCGCAGCTCCCACTCGTAGTACTTGGCGCCCGGCTTCATCCCGTCGCGCACGTCGATGTGCACGCGAAGCCGCGCCGTCGCGCGCCGATCCCACGCGGCCAGAGACGCCGCGACACGTTGGGCTGCCTCGAGCACGGCCGACCGCTCTTCGTCCGATCGATAGATGGGAACGATCACGAGCTCGATCGGCGCGAGGAGCGGCGGCACGCGGAGCCCGGTGTCGTCACCGTGCGTCATGACCAGACCACCGACCATGCGCGTCGACACTCCCCAACTCGTGTTCCACGCGAACTCCGTCGTGCCCTGCTCGCTCTGGAACTTGAGCTCGAACGCCTTGGCGAAGTTCTGCCCGAGGTTGTGCGACGTGCCGGCCTGGAGCGCCTTGTTGTCCTGCATCATCGCCTCGCACGAGTACGTGCGAAGTGCGCCCGCGAACTTCTCGGACTGCGACTTCTGCCCGGTGATCACGGGCATGGCGATGTAGCCCTCCATGAAATCGCGGTAGACGCCGAGCATCTGGCGCGCCTCGGCCTCGGCCTCGTCGTGCGTGGCGTGAGCGGTGTGGCCCTCCTGCCAGAGGAACTCCGTCGTGCGCAGGAAGAGGCGCGTGCGCATCTCCCACCGCACCACGTTCGCCCACTGGTTCATCAGGATGGGCAGGTCGCGATAGCTCTGCACCCACTTGGCGAACATGTGGTAGATGATCGTCTCCGACGTCGGCCGGATGACGAGCGGCTCGTCCAGCTTCTTGCCGCCGCCGTGCGTCACGACCGCCGCCTCGGGTGCGAACCCCTCGACGTGCTCGGCCTCCTTCTGCAGGAACGACTCGGGGATCAGCAGGGGGAAGTACGCGTTCTGGTGCCCCGTCGCCTTGAACATGTCGTCGAGCGCGCGCTGCATGCGCTCCCAGATGCCGTAGCCGTTGGGGCGGATCACCATGCACCCCTTCACCGGCGAGTAGTCGGCGAGCTCGCTCTTCAGCACCACCTCGTTGTACCACGCGCTGAAATCCGCCGCGCGGGTCGTGAGCTTCTTGTCGTCAGCCATTGGTGCCGTCGTCGTTCGAGAGTGTCACGAAGTCCCTTGCCCCGCTCGCCTGTGCTGCCTTTCGCTGCTTGTTCAGCGACTGCGGCCGGAGCGCATATTCCACCGAGTGGCCCGTCGCGCGGAGGCGTGCCGCCTCACGCATGACCTGCTCGAGCGGCGCCTGCTCGTCGGCCGCGACCCAGTAGTCCGCCGCGCTGCTCGGCGGCGTCATCAGCCCTTTTGCCCGAAGCAGCTCGCCGAGCACGACGTCGCCCATTCCGAATCCGAGCGCCGGCATGTCCGCGCCGCCGAGCGATTGCA
>JAYUTY010000371.1:0-11064 GCA_043754875.1 Gemmatimonadota bacterium | reverse complement strand
TCACGGCATGGTCGGCTTGCCGCCCTTGGGGCCGGGATTCTTGTCGCGGCCGCGCGCACCCGTCGTGTCGCCCGCATTCTGCGGCTGTCCCGTCGCTTTCGCCACGCCTGCGGTGCTGTCACCCGCACGCGGTGTCGCCGACATGTCGATCACGGTGGCGGGTGCCGCGGCGCCCGTGTCCCCGTCCGTCGCGTGTTGTTGCTTGGGACTGCCACTGCAGGCAGCCGTGCTCGCGAGCGTGATCGCACACGCTGCCATCGCAAGCGCGCGGACTCGTGGGTGAAGAATTGGGAGTGTCGTCATGCGAAGCGATCGGGCAAGAAGCGTACACCGCGCACTCGCACTCACGCTGGTGCCGCCATCATCGGGCCACTATACCGATACTTGCGAGCGGAGATTCGACCAGCCTGGCGAGCAGGTCGGCGGGATCGTCGTAGATGCCGACGGCGTTGCCGAACGCCTCGTCGCCCCACCAGCCGCCGCAGCGCAGCGCGATCGCCGGCACGCGGGCGCGCTGAGCGGCCTCGATGTCGTACGGGGTGTCGCCGAGCATCACGCCGTGTGCCGCCTGGCGCCCGACCTTGTGCAGTGCGGCCTGGATGATGTCGGGGTCGGGCTTGGATGCCTCCGCGTCGTCCGACGATGAAGCGGCCTGGATCAGGTCGGCCACTCCCGCCTGCCGGAGCAGCGCCCCGACCTCCTGCTCCTGCGCCGACGTCGCGACGACGAGATGGAGCCCGCGATCGTGCAGGGCGACGAGCAGGTCACGCGCGCCGCGCGTGGGGCGCAGCGAGGGCAGTTCGCGCGCGAACAGCTCGGCACGGAGCGCACTCATCGCTTTCGCCTGATCGCTCTCCGGATCGAGACCGGTGAGCTCGGGCATCAACTTGTCGCCTCCCTTCCCGATCAGTCGGCGCACGGCCTCGAACTGCACGACGTAGCCGTGCTTGGCCAGTGACGCGACCCACGCACGAGCGTGTGCATCGTTGCTGTCCACGAGCGTGCCGTCGATGTCGAGCAGCACGACATGGGTCGTGGCACCGGGCGGATGAAGCTTGAATAGCGAGCTGGTTTCCATGACGGTTCGCGTGTCAAAGGCGATGCCGCGCGCCTCTGATCGGCCTCGTGTTTCGGAGCCGTGCCGCGGTCTCTAGCTTTCGCCCCGATCCTCATCCCTCACCGCCGCACATGCAACTCGACCCCACTCCTGCCACCGACCACGAGACGCCATCGGCCGGCCGCTGGCACTGGCTCGTCGCGCTGCTCTGGCTGGGCGCGGTGATCGCGGCCACCGTGCAGCAGGGGGTCGCGCACCAGAACAACAACTACCTGATCTTCCGCGCTGCGTCGCTCCACCTGCTCCACGGGAAGGATCTCTACGCCGCGTACCCGGCGCTGCACTTCGATTTCTACAAGTACAGCCCGTCGTTCGCGCTGCTGTTCCTGCCATTCGCCGTGCTGCCGTTCTCGCTGTCGATGCTGCTCTGGAACGCGCTGAACGCATCTGCGCTCTACGTCGCCCTGGGAATGGTCCTCCCGCGGCGGGCCGCCACCGTGGCGCGTGCGATCGTCTTTCTCGACATGCTGGGCTCGATGCAGAATGTGCAGACGAATGCGCTCGTCGCGGCCCTGATCATCTTCACCTTCGCCGCGTACGAGCGGCGGCATACGGTGCTCGGGAGCCTCGCCGCAGTGACGGGGGCGTGCATCAAGCTGTTCCCGATCGCAGCGATGAGCTTCGCGATCTTCCACCGCGACAAGGTGCGCGTGGCGCTGGCGTTCGCGACGTCCACCGCGGTACTGCTTCTCATGCCGCTCCTCGTGACGCCGCCGGCCACACTCCTCGCACAGTACGCCTCGTGGCGCGCCATCGAGACGAAGGACGCGCTCGACCGCGGCTTCACGGTGATGGAGATGCTGCAGTTGCTCGTGCGCGGCGACTGGCCCAACTGGCCCATCCAGCTCCTCGGCACGCTGCTCCTCGTCACGCCGTTGCTCGTGCGCCGCGCGCGATGGACCGAGTGGGAGTTCCGCCGGCTCTATCTCTGCTCCCTGCTGGTGTACTGCGTGATCTTCAACCACCAGTCCGAGAGCCCGACATTCGTCATCGCGGTTGCCGGCGCCGGCATCTGGTTCGCCGCGCTCACCCGACCGACGCGCGCCGAGTGGGCGCTGTTCGGCTTCCTCGTGGTGTGCACCATCCTCGCCTCGTCGGAGGCGATGCCCGAGGCCGTCCAGGAAAGGCTGTTCAATCCCTACCGGTTCAAGACGGTCCCGCTGATCGTGCTGTGGGCGGTGCTCCAGTACCGGCTCTGGCAGCCGGCTCGCGCGACCACGCTGGCCACGCGCGAGGTCACACCGCTGCGAACGTCGCCAGCCTGATCGCCCCGCGGTCGAGCGCGGCTCGCACCACCCCCGATCTCAGCACCGAGAGCTCGCGCTCTCGCTCGGCACGATACGGGTCGAGCGCGGCGAGCGTGGTGTCGTCGTGGCCAGGGTGCAGCATCAGCTCGGTCACCCCGCCGGGCAGCGCGTCGAGCAGCGCAAGCAGCTTCGACTCGATGTCCGGTGCACCCTGCAGCGCGATGCCACGGAAGTGCGCGACGTGCGCGAACACCGTGCGGTCCGCCGCGGGGACAGCAGTGATCGCAACGCGCCAGGCCGCGTGCAAGGCGAGCATCTTGGCGCTGACGAGGGGCGCGTCGAGGCGCGGCCGGTCGAGCGGACGACGGACGATGCGGATGGCGGCCGCGCGCGCGCTGGCGACGACCGCCGGCAGGATACCGGGCAGCGCGTGCGAGTGGCGGTGGCTGTCGAGATGCGTGATCGCGATCCCTTGTGCGGCGAGCGCGGCGAGCTGCGCGGCGCACTCGCGGCGCACGTCGGTGGCGCGCACGCGGCCGGCCATCGCTCGGCGCGCCAGCTCGCCGAGTGGCAGGAAGTCGCCGGTGCGCGCATCGGTGAGCGTCGGCACCGCGGTGAGCGGTCGCCCAACGACGAGGTTGAGGTGCAGCCCCACGCCGAGCAAGGGGACGCGATCGCGCACGAGCGCCGCGGCCTCGTGGAAGGCCGGCGTGTTCACCATCATCGAGGCGGACGAGAGCCCGCCCGCTTCGTGCGCTTCGACGATGCCGCGGTTGACGCCGGGTGCGAAGCCCAGGTCGTCCGCGTTGACGACGAGGGTACGCTGCTGCGTGCGCGGCCTCGTCGTCGTCAGGCGGAGATCAGCTCGCGATCGCGAACGGGAACGCCGTGCGGTGGCGTGTGCACGCCGACGGCCCACTGATCCTCGATCGGAAAGACGAAGCGCCGGTTGGCGGCGGCGTACTGCCCGCGCAACGCGTTGGTCTTCACCTTCCAGATGTCCTGCAGCATGCGATTGCTGTCGCGTGCAAAGCGCACGGTGGTCGGCTCGTCGTCGTAGCGGAAGTGCACCGCCGTCTGCTTGATGGCGAGCCCATGCTGCTGGGCGACGTAGAGGCACTCGATATCGAAGCCGAAGCCCGGGATCGTGGTGCGAGAGAAGCAGAGCTCCGCCGCCTTCGCAGTGAATCCCTTGAGGCCGGCCTGCGTGTCGAGGATTCCCGGCAGCAGGAAGCGCTGCACGACCTTGTTGAACGCGCGGCTCATGAGATGGCGCGTGTACAGGTAGTGGAAGAAGCTCGGACTCATGAGATAGCGCGACTCGGGGAGCACGCGGCAGGCGATCGCGATGTCGGCGCCGGCCTCGAGCTCGCGCTCGATCTTGAGCACCTCGGCGAGCGGGTAGGCCAGGTCCACGTCGGTGAAGACGCGGTGGCGTCCACGCGCGGCGAGCATGCCGCGGGTGACCGAGAAGCCCTTGCCGCGGTTGACCGCGTTTCGCAGCACGCGCGCATGGGGGCGCTCGCGGATGTAATCCTCGAGGATGAGCTGCGTCTCCAGCTCGCTCGAGTGGTCATCCACGAACAGCACTTCGATGGAGCCGGGATAACGGTCCGTGAACTCATCGACCGCCGCGAGGGTCGCCGGGAGCTGCTCCGCAGCGTTGTAGACGGGAATGACGAGCGACAGCGCGGGCACGTCCGTCGACGGACTGAGCATCGAAACCTCGTGAGCAGATGGAGATCGCCAGCATCTCCCGGTGGGGGAGCCCAACACTTTCTCGACAGCACGCGTACTCACGACAACTCGAGCCCCCGCCATTTGTGGCGTAGGGGAGAGTTGGGGGTGCGTGTCTCTCTCCTTGGCGGCCATGAAGCGGACGCACGAAGCCGCGACGCTCCGGGCGATGGCCGTGTGCACTCCGGCGAGAGACCCGGCTCAACGGCTAAAAGTAACCCAGCGGCTGGCCGTCGCGCCACGGATGCTCAGGCTGCTGTATACGCTGTATACGTAGAAGGCCGCGGCTGGTTCCACGGCCGGCCGAGCCGTCAGTCGTCTCGCCGCCCGTTTCGGCGTTCGAGCACGACCTCGCCCTTGAGGTCCATGTACTTGATGAGGCGCTGAGCCGCGTCCGGAAAGGCCTTCGCCCGGTCACGGAAGCGGTCGTTGGACACGATCGAGGCGTCGAGCTCGCGAGCGAAGGCGAGACTGAAGTAGTCGGCGTCCGTTCCGGCCGGGGCCTGCCGGATCGCCCCCGACTCCACCAGCCGCTCGTAGCTCGCCCGGTCGTCGATCTGATGCCGGAGCGCCGCGTCCACGAGCACGAGCGGCTCGTAGCCCTCGCCACGCAGCTTGTCACAGACCGCGGTGAGGTTGGCCAGCCGCGCCCGCTCCCCCACGCTCGAGTGGGCGACGTTGGAGCCATCGACCACGACCGTCGTTCGCGCTCTCCGCTCTGCCACATGGCCAACCGAGAGTGAAGCTTTCTGCAAGCGCCCCTGGTGCGTCTCGTACGGCTGCTCGGGCTTGGGCGACGCGCTCATCGGTCCTCCTGGGAGTCGCCGAACGCGAAAGAGCGTCCGGCACCTACCGGACGCTCTTTCAAGTTCCAAGCCCAGCGGTACGTCGCCAGGTCAGGGCGTCTTCTTCTTCGACATGGCGCTGTCCTTCATCGCACCGCCGCCCATGGCGCCACCAGCCGCACCGCCGAGCTTGCTCTGAATGGACTGCGCGTGCTTGAGATGCGCCTCGATATTCGGCGCCGCCTTCGTGATGAGCGCCTTCAGTTCGGCGTTCTGCGCCGCGCCGAGTCCTGCTTGGGCCGTCTGCAGCACGGCCTGATGATACGTGACTTCGTGATCAATGTACGCCTTGTCCCACGCGGCGCCCTTGGGGGTGGTGTTCAGCGTGTCGTTCCAGGCGCTGGCCATCGCCGCGCTGTTGTCACCGGCCGGAGCTTCCGGGGTCACGTTGAGCTTCTTTGCCAGATCCTGCCCCGCCTTCCGCAGCTGGTGATGGTCGCGCATCATCTCCTTGCCGAACGAGCGGACCTCGGCACTGGTGCCTTTCGTCGCAGCCACGGAACCGGCGGAGCTGTCGGTCATGTTCGCAGCATCGAGAAGGGCGACGATGTTCGGATCGGTCAGCGCGGCGGGCGCGGGCGCCGCTGCAGGGCTGGCTGCCGGCGTGGCAGCGGACGTCGCCGCGGCGGTGGCGGAGTCGGCCTTGCGGGCGCTATCGGCGGTCTTGTCCCCGGAGGAGCAAGCGGCGACGAGCGCGGCGGCGCAGAGCGCGGTGGTCGTGGTCGAGCGCAAAATGCGACGTGGCATCGGGCCTCCAAACGGTGTGCATGACAGGATTCCAACTCAAGCTCGACACAACGTGCAAAAAGCGTACACGTGCGTTGTCGCACTCTGTCCCACACCCGAGCATCTGACCCCGACCCGACGAGGATTCAGGGAGAGGTTCTTCCCGCTACGCCCACTTCCCGCCGCATTCTCGCCCCTCGGTGACCGTTTCCGTGCTCGTCTGCGACGACCTCGCGTCCGTGCAGAGCATGATCCGACGCATGCTCGAGCGCGAGGGAATGGCGGTGGTGGGCACTGTCGGTTCGGCGAGCGAGATGCTCGCGAGCTACCGAGCCACTCGGCCCGACGTGGTCCTGCTGGACTATCTCATGCCGGGCGCGAGCGGGCTCTCCCATCTGCGCGACCTGCTGGCGCTCGATCCTGGCGCGATCGTCGTGATGTGCAGCGGCACGGGTGATCCCGTGGTGCGCGCCGAGGCGCTCACTCTCGGCGCAGCAGCATGGGTGCTCAAACCCATCTACCCGCTCATGCTGGCTGACCAACTCCGTGCGCTCGTGAAGGCGCGCCAGGGAGGAGTCCCGGGCCGGCAGAGCGCGTAGCGGCTGCAGGGCCACCGTTGCACCGTCCAGCACGCTTGCGTGTCGGTTGCCGCGAAGCTTGCATGCACTGCTGTCGTGTTGGTGACGGAGCGCACAACGATTGGGTGATCGGGGAGCCTACTCGCGTGTGCTGGGTATGACGTTGCCGTGCCGTACCGAAGGAGTCGCGCCGATGAACAATGTGTTTCGTGTGATGACGATGGGGGTGCTGCTCGTCTCTGCAGCCGCCTGTGGCGATCGCGGAGTCTCGCGCGCCTCGATCGCGTCGATCTCCGCGAAATTCGCCCAGTTCGCCGCGGCTGCCTCCGGCCAGGATGCGCAGATCTCGTCCGTGGTGCTCGCGTCCGAGCATTCGCCGACGGGGCACCCGGGCTTCGACACGGGCACCTACCCGGGCGACGTGGCAATGCGCGCCTGGCGTACGAGCGACGCGCCGTATGAGTGGGCCGGCTTCTACCTCCAGAGCCCCTGCCATCAGGATCCGGGGTGGTCAGGCAAGCGTGAGACGCTGACGTCGATGGGGTATGGCCTGGCCGTCATCTACGTGGGTCAACAGACGTGGGGGCGCAAACCCGGCGCGCCGCAGATGGTCTCCGTGCCGGTCACCGTGAAGGTGAATTCGCGCGTGGGATTCGGCCGGCGCCGGCACACGGTGACGCGCACGGTCACGCGGATGGTGAAGCGCCGCGTTGCCGGGCCGCCGCCCGGCGCGACGTGCAACGCGGATTTCGTGAGCGCCGCGCGTGGTGTCGCCGAGGGGCGAGACGCAGTGGAGCGCACTGCGCTCCAGGGGTTCCCGCCCGGCACGACCGTCTTCCTCGATCTCGAGCAGATGGACGTCCTGCCACAGCCGATGCGCGACTACTACTCGGCGTGGGCTCGCACGGTGCTCGCCGACGGCCGCTATCGTCCCGGGATCTACACCCACACGATGAACGCCAACACGGTGTACAGCGACGTGAAAGCCGTGTATACCACGGCCGGCGTCACGAGCGAGCCGCCGTTCTGGATTGCCAAGTCGCGCGGCTTCGACCTGCGCAAGCTGCCCAGCGAGATGGGCCACGCATTCGCCGCCGTGTGGCAGGGAGTGCTGGACGTGGAGCAGACGTGGAACGGGCACAAGTTCCCGATCGACGTCAACGTGTCGTCGTCGCCCTCGCCGAGCACGCCGCGCCTGCCAGTCATGAGCGGGGCGGCGGCGAACTAGCCGCCGCCCCTGCGCTTCACGACGTCGTGATCTTGCGCAGTGCCTGCAGGGCAGCGACCGCTTCGTTGCTCAGCAGCGCGCCGCGCGCCGCGGCCTTCACCAGTTCTTCGTCGCGGTGATAGAGGTCGTTGCCGAACGAGAGCTGGCCATCGCGCACGTAGGCCGTGCCGTAGGTGATGTAGACGGGGATGCGCGCCGGCACGCGCACCGAGACGTTGTCCGGACCGCTCTCCATCGCCTGCTGCACGCGCGCGGCGTCCCAGCCCAGCACCCACTGCGCCAGCTCGGCCGGCTTCTCCAGGCGGATGCATCCGTGGCTGAACGCGCGGACGTCCTTGTTGAACAGCTCGTGATTGGGCGTGTCGTGCAGGTAGATGTTGAAGCTGTTGGGAAAGAGGAACTTCACGAGGCCGAGCGAGTTCTTGCCACCGGGCTTCTGCCGGATGCGGCGCTCGCCGCCGTCCGTGAAGTACTCCAGGTTCTCTTTCTCGAGGTAGCTCGGGTCGCTCGCGATCTTCGGCTCGATCTCCGTGCGCTGGATGTCGGGGGTAATGTTCCAGAAGGGGCGGAAGACGACGGTCTGCATCGTGTCGCTGAACACCGGCGTCGCCTTGTCCTCGAACTCCTGCCCCACGATGACCTTCATGCTCAGCGAGGTCTCGCCACTGTCATACGCGGTGAGCTGAAAGGCGGGCACGTTCACGTAGACATAGCGCGAGCCGAGCGAGCGGGGCATCCACCGCTGACGCTCGAGATTCGCCGCGATCTGGCCGAGCCGATAGGCGACAGGCACGTTGAGCGAGTTGATGGTCTCGGGACTCAACCGCTTGTCGACCGTGATGCCATGGCGCGCCTGGTAGCGCCCGATCTCCTCGGCGAGCGCCGCGTCGTAGACGCCTGACCCCGTGGGGCGCGCGGCCGTCGTCGCGGGAGTGGTGCTCGTCGCCGATGGCGTGGCACCCGCGGAACTACCCGCACCAGCACCGCCAGGCGAGCCGTCGTAGCCTTCAGCCGTGAGCCGTGCGCGGAGCGCCGCGAGACGGGCTGGCGAGTCGGACTGGCCGGCCTTGAGCGTCTTGCCCGCTGGCACACGTGGCCAGTCGCCCTTGCTCTCGATCTCGCGGTAGTGCACCAGCGCCTTCTGCAGCGCGGCGTACGTCGAGTCGGCCGGTCGCATCTCGGCGATCCCGCGATCGAGCGTGTCACCGAGGGCGTGGACGAGCGCACTGTCCACGTTCTCCTCGCTGGGATCGATGTGCCAGGCCTGCCCCACGGACTTGGGGGAGATCTGCCCGACGAGCAGGTCCTCGCCCATTGCGGCGTAGGTGGCCGAGAGGAGGACGTCCGCGTCGGCGTACTGCTGCGCAGTGGGCTTGGCCGTCTTCTTGAGCGTCGCGAGGGCGGCCGTGAGTGGCGCGATCGGGTAGTCGTCGAGCCGCAGGCCGTCGTCGCTGATCTTGAGGACCGCGTCGGTGAGCGCGCGCGCGCGGTCGATCGCGAGCCCGTCGCTCGTCAGCCAGAGGGGGGTCTCACCCAGGCTCTTGTAGAGCGACTGCATGTGCTTCCAGCTGTCCGCGTCGGTACCGGCGGGCGGCTTGGCGGCGAGGCGTTCAGCGAGTGCCGTCTTCAGCTCGGCGATGGGGACGCCGTGCACGTCCGTGAGCGTCGCCGGGGCCCAGACAGCGGCGTGCCGGAACTTCGCATGGCGGCTGGCGAACCGTCCGAACTTCTTGCCGGGGGTGGCGGTACCGTCCTTGTTGGAGCAGGCCGCGAGCGCGACCGAGACCACGAGGAGGGCGAGGCGGCGCGTTGCCGCCGACGTCATCGCACGAGCGATCATCAATGGATACCGGAGAGCGTGGAGAGCGTAAGGAGGACGGGCGCGGCGTGCCGTGGTGCATCGTGTGGCGCGGCTTGGCGCGGCGGTATGAAGCGAGACTCGGGCCATGCGCGGGACGGCTCGTCCCGTGGCCCGGTCCTTGAGTAGGTGATGCCATTGCACGGACGGTCTGCGTCCGGCGGCATCGAGACTACACTCACCACCGAGACCAGATCCATGCGCACCACGACGAGCACGGCACCTATCGGCACCACTGTTCCGGCGCGCACCGCCGGGCCGTCGGATCGCCGCACCCACGTGCGGCTTCGCGACCTGTGCGACGAGGTGCTGGCGTCCTTTCGTCTCGCCTCGGAGGGCGAGATGTTCAGCGCTCAGGAGCGCGCGGAAGGGCTGTCGCTGATGAGCCGGATCACGCGAAACGCGTCCCGCTGAGCGCTGCGCTGCGCGGGACGCTGAGCGTTGCGCCGCCGTGCAGGCGGGGCAGGATGCGGCTCAGGCGAAGAGACCCTCGATCGAGAGATATCGCTCGCCGGTGTCGTAGCAGAAGGTGAGAATGCGGCTTCCCTCGCTCACGCGTGGCAGCAGCGAGGCGACGGCGGCGAGCGATGCCCCGGAGGAGATTCCGACGAACAGCCCCTCTTCGCGAGCCGCACGGGCGGCGAAGGCGAAGGCGTCGTCCTCCGTGACCTGGATGACCTCGTCGATGACGTCGCGATGGACATTCGCCGGGATGAATCCGGTGCCGACCCCCTGGATCTTGTGCGGCGTGTGCTCGCCTCCGCTGAGCACCGGCGACTTGGCCGGCTCGACCGCGATGGTGCGCAGCCGTGGGAACTGCGGCTTGAGCGCCTCGCTGACGCCACTGATGTGGCCACCCGTCCCGACGCCGGTCACGATGTAATCCAGCCGATCGGGGAAGTCGGCCGAGATCTCGGCGGCTGTCGTGCGGCGGTGGATCTCGACGTTGGCCGGGTTCTCGAACTGATTCGGAATCCAGGCGCCGGGTAGCGACGCGGCGATCTCGGTGGCGCGGGCGATCGAGCCCTTGACCCCCTTCTCGCGCGGCGTGAGCTCGAGCTCGGCACCGTAGGCGGTCATGATGCGGCGCCGCTCGACGCTCATGGAGTCGGGCATGACGAGGATGACGCGGTACCCCTTCACCGCACCGACGATGGCCAGCCCGATCCCGGTGTTGCCGGACGTCGGCTCGACGATCGTGCCGCCGGGCCGCAGCGTGCCGCGACGCTCGGCATCCTCCACCATCGCGAGGGCGATCCGGTCCTTGATGCTCCCGCCCGGGTTGGCGCGCTCGAGCTTGCACCAGACCTCGACGCCGGCGGGCGCCACGTCGCGGTACAGGCGGTTGAGGCGGAGGTGCGGCGTGTCGCCGATGGTCTCGAGAATGGTATTCGCGCGCATCGAGAGCTCTGGGTGAAGGAAAGCTGCCGGAAAGCAGCTGGCGAGGAACCCTGGCGCCGCACGGGCCGTTCCCCCGCATTGCGGAACGGCCGGCTGCGCCGAACAGACTAACGCGTTTCCAGCCCAGGCGCCGTCGTGACGACGACCGTTTGCGTGCTCTTCACCTTGCCCGCCGTCATGGTGACGACGTACCGGCCGGCACGGACGAACTTCTGCCCCTCGCCCCCGTATTCGGTGAGCACGTCCTTGGTCGGCTTGAGATCCCAGACCACGCGGTTGATCCCGGGCGCAGACGAGCCGGTGAGGTTGGCGATCGGGCGGCCGCTC
>JAYUTY010000370.1:0-11131 GCA_043754875.1 Gemmatimonadota bacterium | reverse complement strand
AGCGGACGCGATCCGGCATCCCGGTGCTCAGCTCCATCCCGCTCATCGGCGGGCTGTTCGGCTCGACGCGCAACGACGACTCGCAGAGCGAGCTGTATCTCTTTCTCACGCCGCACATCGTCACGTCGGACGACGACGCGGCGCGCATTCGTCGCGGCGTCGAGCTGCGGTTGGACAACGTGGGGGGCACCGTGCGTGACAACCCGGTCGTCACGCCGACGCCCACGGCGCCCGCGCCCGCGCAGCCCACCATGCCGAGCGCGAAGCCGTGAGCGACGTTGGGCGTAACGTCGGGCGCAACGTCGTATCGGGTGTCGTAACGGCGCGGCTCGACGAGATCGGCGCCCTCTCGCCGCGGCTCGCGGCCGAGTATCTCGAGGAGCAGGGAGTCATCCCGCTCGGCGAACGCGACGGCCTGCTGCGTGTGGGCGCGTGGCGGGACGATGTGGCGCCCGACGCGCTCTACGAGTTGGAGAGCGTGTTCGGCATGCGCGTCGTGCTGGAGCCCGTGAACGAGGACGACGCGCGCGCCGCGATCCGGCGCGCGTACGGCGAGTCATCGGCGCAGTCGCTGATCGATGCATACGCCGATGGCAGTGTGGTGGCCGGTGGGAACGACGCGCCGGCGATCGACGATCTGCGCGCGCTCGCCAACGAGGCGCCGGTGATCCGTCTGGTGAGCATGCTGCTCGCCGAAGCGCTCGATGCGCGGGCGAGTGACGTGCACCTGGAAGCGTATCCGGACTCGCTGCGCGTGCGCTACCGCGTGGACGGCGTGCTGCAGGAGGCGCCGTCGCCGCCGCGCAGCATGGCGCCTGCGGTGATCAGCCGGCTCAAGGTCATGGCGGATCTCGACATCGCGGAGCGACGCACGCCGCAGGATGGGCGCATCCGGCTCGTGCTGCAGGACCGGCAGGTGGACGTGCGCGTCTCCACCGTGCCGACGCTTCATGGCGAGAGCGTCGTGCTGCGCCTGCTGGACAAGGAGTCCGGGCGACTTGGCCTCGACGCACTCGGCATGGCCGCGGGCGATCTGGTCCGCCTGACGGAGGTGCTGGCGCGACCGCACGGCATCGTGCTCGCGACCGGGCCGACCGGCTCGGGCAAGACGACGACGCTCTACGCCGCGCTCGACCAACTCCGCACCGGGCGCGAGAAGATCCTCACCGTGGAGGATCCGGTGGAGTACCAGCTCGCCGGAATCCCGCAGGTGCCGGTGAACGAGAAGGTGGGCGTCACCTTCGCGAGCGCGCTGCGTGCGCTGCTGCGCCAGGACCCGGACGTCATGCTCGTGGGAGAGATTCGCGATGGCGAGACGGCGGAGATCGCAACGCAGGCGGCGCTGACCGGTCACCTCGTGCTCTCCACGCTGCACACCAACGACTCGGCCGGCGCGCTGACGCGGCTCGTCGATCTCGGCGTTGCCCCTTTTCTGGTAGCGGCCACGGTGGAGGCGGTGCTGGCCCAGCGACTCGTGCGTACGGTCTGCGCGGTCTGCACGGCCTCCGTACCCGCCACGGACGGCGAGCGGACGGCGCTTGCGCTCCCTGCGCTGGAGAACGTCAGGCGCGGCGCGGGGTGCTCGGCCTGCCGAGGGAGTGGCTATCTCGGGCGCACGGGGATCTACGAGCTGCTCGTGCTCGACGACGCGATGCGCGCGTCGATCTCGGCGGGGGACGGAGCGGTCGCCGTGCGCCAGCTCGCACGCGCGGCAGGGATGCGCCTGCTGCGCGACGATGGGGCGCGGCTGGTGGAGGAGGGAGTGACGACGCCAGAGGAAGTGCTGCGCGTGTGCCGGAGTGGATGAGCTGAGCCACCGCGCGAGGTAACGGCTCGCGCCACCGTGCGTTACAATCTGGCGCATGAATACACGCAACGCGGCTCTCCTCCTTGCCGCGCTCGCGGCGGTGTGCTCCTCCCGTGCCCTCGCACAGCGCGACACGCCACTGCGCGTCGTGCGTGTGACGCCGACCACCGCCGCCGCTCCGCTCACGAAGATCAGCGTCACCTTCGACCGCCCCGTGGCCGGCTCGCTGGACCGCACGATCGATCCAGCCACGATCCTGCACGTGAGCCCCGCGATTCCCGGCACGCTGGAGTGGCGCGATCCGGTGACGATCCGCCTCGTGCCGTCGGCCTCGCTCGTACCGGGCACACAGTACACGGTGACAGTCGACAACGGCTTTCACGCCATGGATGGCAGCGCGCTGGCCGAGCCGTATCGGTTCAGCTTCCGAGCGCGCGGTCCGCTGTTGCTCACTGGCTCGCCTGCCGGCAGCGGCGAAACGCCGACGCATCTCGCGCCGGACGCGCAATTCGAGCTGGTCTACTCCAGCCCCGTCGATCTTGCTGCGCTGTCGGCTGGCGCCTTCCTGGAGCTCAGTGCGACGTGCGGCGGACAGCGCATCGTCCACCTCCGTGCCCTGACACAGCGCCGTATCCGCAAGGACGACCCAGGCACCTTTACCGAGGCGGGTGGCTGGCAGCGCGATCGCTCACTCGATTCGCTGCGCCGAGTCATCCAGCTCGCGCCCGAGACGCCGCTGCCGCGCGGCTGCGCGGGGAATCTCGTGTCACCGTCCGAGCTGGTGAGCCAGCCGAAGCTCGGCGCGCTGCGCTGGCCATTCGCGAGTTATGGCGACTTCAAGCTCGTCCACGTGAGCTGCAGCGATCTCCGGATCGAGCGCGCGGGCACCAAGACAACAATCGATAACTGCCCGACGGGGCCGGTGCGGGTGGAGTTCTCCAACCCTGTGCGCGGCGCGGACGTGCAGCGGCGAGTGCACCTGCTGCCCGAGACGAGGTTCACGGTGCGCGACACGAGCGCGGAGTCGACCACCTGGACGCTCGAGACGGCGCTCAAGCCGCGGGAGGGATACGCCGTCGTCGCCGACAGCGCGCTCCGCGACGTGTTCGGACAGCCGCTGACCGGCAACCCCGCCGGCGGCTTCCGCACGACGGGCTACGCGCCGGCGATCAACCACCCGTACGGCCGCCTGCTGGTGGAGCGCGTCGGCGCGCACACCCTCGTGGTGCAGCACGTCAACGTCGACACGCTCGTCGTCACGATGGCGGCGGTGCCCGAGTCGCTCGAGGCGCGCGTGCTGAACCGGTACGGTGGGCACGGTGCCGACTCCGTGTGGATGCTCCTCGTGCGCGGGGCCAGCGTGAAGCGGATCCCGGTGCACAGCGTGAAGGATCGCCCGATGATCTCGGGGGTGAGCATCCCGACGCTCAACGCCATGCGCGCCGGCACGCCGACGCTGTTCGCCGTGAAGATCAGCGGGCGCGCCGCGCGCGCCGAGGTCGCGAGTGCCGGCGGCATGGCGCTCATCCAGGTGACCGATCTGGGGGTGCATGCGAAGATCGGCGCGAGCGATGGCGCGGTGTGGGTGACCGGTGTGAACGATGGCCGTGTGCGGCCGGGCGCAGTGGTGACGCTGTTCGACGCAGCGGGGCACCGCCTCGCGACGAGCCGCACCAACGCCGATGGGCTGGCGCGCTTCGACCGACTGGCGGCCCCCGCGCCGCGCGCCGCGCGTCCCACGGAAGAGGATGGTGAGGACGAGGACGTGCGCTCGAACGTGGAAGGCTACGTGAGCGTCACGCTAGGCACCGACCGCGCGCTGACGGCGATCAACCGCTGGGATCCGGATCTCTCGCCGTACCGGTTCAACGTGTATTCCGCCTGGGGCGATGCCCGTTTCCCTGTCGCCGGCGCGCTGTTCACCGAGCGGGGCATCTACAAGCCCGGTGAGCGCGTGTACGCCAAGGCGATCATCCGCCGCGGCACGCTCGGCGCCCTTCGCGCACCGGCGCGCGGTGACTCGATCAGCTGGCGCTTTCACGACCGCGACGAGGGGATGCTGCGCGAGGTGACGGTGCCGCTCTCCGCGTTCGGAACGTCCGACCAGTCGATCCAGCTTCCGGCGCTCTCGGCGGTCGGCGAGTACTCGGTGGACGTGCGGGTTCGCGCGCAGGGTGCGTGGCGCGCGGTGGCGAGCGCCAGCTATCGTGTCGCGGAGTACCGCGCGCCGGAGTTCCTCGTGGAGGTCAGCTCGGACAAGACCACGCGCATGCCAGGCGACCGCCTCTCGGCCGTCGTGCAAGCGCGCTACCTGTTCGGGGCACCGATGGGGCGGGCGGCCGTGGAGTGGGCCGCGAGCCAGACTCCCGTCTCCTTGTGGGAGCTCGAGATCCCGGGGATGGACGGCTGGTACATCGGCGACTCGGGCGCATGGTGGGAGGACAACGCCAGCGAATCGACAGAGGTGTTTGCGAGCCGCACGGATACGCTGGACGCGCGCGGTGGACGCACGTTCGCCGTCACGCTGCCGGCGAGCGCGAAGGGGCGCGCGGCACGTGTCACGGTGGAGGCAACCGTCACCGACGTCAACCGCCAGGCGGTGAGCGCGCGCACCACGACCGTCGTCCATCCGGCCGACTTCTACGTGGCCGCGAAGGTGCTCGGCGACAGCTACTTCTGGCGCGCGGGTTCGGCGCAGTCGGTGAGCGTGCAGACGGTGCGGCCGGACGGACAGAAGACGGCCGGCGTGCACGTCAGCGGCACGGTGGCGCGCCGAGAGTGGCATCGCGTCCGGCGGCAGCGCAGCGGGATGTCGGAGCTGGTGGGAGAGTGGGTGACGGACACCGTGGCGCGCTGCACCATCACCACCGCCGCGTCGCCGGTGCCGTGTACCTTCACGCCGAAGGAGGGGGGCGAGTACATCGTCAGCCTCGCCGCGCGCGATGCGAAGGGCCGCGTGGCGCGTACGACCTTCCATCGCTGGTCGGTCGGCGACGGCTGGGTGCCGTGGAGTGACGAGACGCAGTTCAAGATGGACGTCATCCCCGACCGCACCCGCTACGCGGTGGGCGATACGGCCACGGTGATGTTCGCGTCCCCGTTCACGAATGCCGACGCCTGGATCACGGTGGAGCGCGAGGGGCTGATCGAGCAGCGGCGCATTCATATCACCTCCGGCTCGACGACGATCAAGCTCCCCATTACTGAAGCGTTCGCGCCCAACGCCTTCGTGTCCATCGTGGTGTCGCGCGGCCGCAGCGCGCCGCCGGCGACGACCGACGACGCGGGCCGCCCAACGATTCGCGTGGGTTACGCGGAGCTGCGCGTCACCCCCGAGGTCAAGCGCCTCATGCTGACGGTCGCCGCCGGGGAGGCGGAGTACCGCCCGGGCGACACGGCGCGCGTGCGCGTGCAGGTTCGCGACCGCGCCGGTCGCGGTCCGCGCAGCGAGGTCACGCTGTGGGCGGTCGACGAGGGGGTGCTCTCACTCACGGGTTACAAGACCCCCGATCCGCTCGACCTGATCTACCAGGCGCGCGGGCTCGGCATGCGGCTCGCGAGCAACATGACGTCGGTGGCGCCGCAGATTCCCGAGGGGGAGAAGGGCTATCGCGAGGCGGGGGGCGGCGGCGGCGTGGCGGGTGCCGACATCCTCCGCTCGAAGTTCCAGACGACAGCGTTCTTCCTGGGCTCGGTGACCACCGACGCGCAGGGCAACGCCGTCGTGATCGCGAAGCTGCCCGACAACATCACGACCTTCCGCATCATGGCGGTCGCCGTCACCGAGGGCGATCGCTACGGCAAGGGACAGTCGAAGCTGCTCGTCACGCGGCCGTTGCTCGCCCGCCAGGCGCTGCCGCGCTTTGTCAGGCCGGGCGATCAGTTCACAGCCGGCGCGGTGATCAACCGTCGCGACGGCCAGAGCGTCGGCGTCACCGTGACCGCCGCGGCCATCGGCGCCACACTGCGCGGCGAGGCAACGCAGAGCGCCACGCTCGCGTCGCTCAAGGGAACAGAGGTGCGCTTTCCCTTCCAGGCGCAGCGCGGCGACAGCGCGAGCTTCCGCTTCGATGTGACCGACGCGCGCAACGCCGACGCCGTGCGCGTCACGATTCCCGTGCGACCCGATCACCATCCGGTCGTCCACACGCTCGCTGGAGTGTTGCGCGAGTCGGCGAGTGTGGAGCTGCAGCTTCCCGCGGGCATGGACCTCGAGCGCTCCCGCCTCTCGCTGAGCCTCGGCACGTCGCCGCTGGCGATGGTGCGCGGGATGCGACAGACGCTTCGCGTCTATCCGTACGACTGCTCGGAGCAGGTGACGAGCGAGGTGATCCCGATCATCGCGCTCTACCGCGCGCAGCGGCAGGGCGGCGAGAAGATGGCTGGCGACCCGCGGCGCGAGATCACCCGCGCGGTCGAGGTGCTCGGCAGCCGGCAGCGCGCCGACGGTGGCATCGGCTACTGGTCGTCCACCGACTGGAGCAGCCCGTGGCTCAGCGCGTATGCCGGGATGGCGATGCTCGACGCGCGAGACGCCGCTGGCGACGTGAAGGCGGACACGCGCGTGCTCGACCGTCTCGCCGACTACCTCAAGACGCAATTGCACGCTGATTCCGCACCAGCCTTCACCCTCGTGGCGCACTGGAGCCAGCGACGCGAGATCCGGCTGCGCGAGCAGATCGCCTCGGTGGACTTCCTCAGCCGTTACGGTCGTCCGGACGTCGCGGCCGAGAACGAGCTGCTGCGCACGGCGGCGCAGCTCACGCTGGAGGATCGTGCACGATTGGCCGAGATTCTCGCGCGGCGCAAGCAGCTGGTCGCAGCGCGGCGCCTCATGGAGCCGACGTGGGCGATGATCCGCGTGGACGGTACGCATGCGGTGATCACCGATACGGTGAGCGCGCCGTTCTACTTCGCCTCGCGCGTGCGCCCGCTCTCGCGCATTCTCACCGCCACGCTCGCCATCGCGCCGGAACACGCGCTCGTCGGGCCAATCGTGGAGACGCTCGCCGGGCTCAACCGCGTCGGTCGCGCATGGGACTGGAACACGCAGGATCAGGCGTTCGCCGCGTCGGCGCTGGCGGCCGTCGATCGGCTTCGACGCGACCAGCCGGACCGCGCCATCCGTGTGCACGCGGGCGACCGCACCATCCTTTCCGGAGGGCGCGCGGCGCAGAGTGCCGCGCGCGACTCGAGCATCGCGCTGAGCGGCGTCGTCTCCGGCGCCAATGGACGCCAGCGCGTGAAGCTCACGATCGATGCGGACGCCGGCGCCGGCGTGGTCTACTACTACCTCATGGTCACCGAAGTCCCGATGGCGGCTCCCGTCACTCCCGAGGACCGGGGCATCCAGGTGGAGCGCTGGTACGAACGGCTGGACAATGGTACGCCCATTCAGAGCGCCGCCGAGGGCGACCTCGTTCGCGTGCGGCTGCGCGTCACGGCCACGGAGACGCGCGACTTCGTCGTGCTGGACGACGCGCTTCCCGCCGGTCTCGAGGCCGTGGACCTGAGCCTGCGCACCGCGGCCATGACGACTGGTCCTGGCGTGAAGCGCGAGCAGGAGGGAGAGGGGACACTCGAGGGCGACGCGGAGAACGGGCTCGCCTGGTACGGTATGTGGGATGGCGGCTGGTGGTCGCCGTTCGACCATCGCGAGCTGCGCGACGACCGCGTGGTGTACTCCGCCACCGTGCTCTGGAAGGGGAGCTATACCGCGACCTACATCGCGCGCGCCACGACGCCGGGGGTCTTCATCCGTCCACCGGCGCACGCCGAGGAGATGTACAATCCCGGCGTGAACGGGCGGAGCGACGGGGGAACGTTCACCGTCACGCCACGCGGCGGTGGGCGCAAGTGATGCACGCGCCACGCGCTCGGCTCGTCGTCGGCTCGCTCGGCCTCGCCGCCGCGGCTGTTGGAATTGCGCTCGCCGGGTGGATCGCCCGGCCGCTCCCGTCGTCCATGACGGCGCGGGCGCCCGCACCGGGCATCACGATCGAGGACCGGTACGGCGCAACGCTGCGCTCCACGCGCGCTGCCGACGGCAGCCAGGCGCGCTGGGTGTCGTTCGATCAGCTCGACCCCGACGTCATCAACGCCTTCGTCGCGGTGGAGGACGCACGATTCTGGACGCATCGGGGCGTGGACGGCCGTGCCATCGCGCGCGCCATGCGCGACAACCTGCGCGCCGGTCGCGTCGTGTCGGGTGCTTCCACGATCACGATGCAGCTCGCGCGCGTGTTGCGGCCCGCGCGCCGCGACTGGGGTGGCAAGCTCGCGCAGGCGCTGTGGGCGCTGCGCATCGAACGACATCTCTCCAAGCAGCAGGTGCTCGAGCAGTACTTCAACCGCGTGCAGCTCGGCCACGCGACCGTCGGCGTCGGCGCGGCGAGCGCACTGTACTTCGACGCCTCGGCCACGGAGCTCGGCATTGGCCAGGCGGCGACGCTGGCTGGGCTCGCCCACGCGCCGTCGCGCGACAATCCGCTCACCTCTCCCAAGCGCGCGGCGCGCCGCCGATCCTATGCGCTGCGACAGATGCAACGGTTGGGCTACGTGTCGCGCGAGGAGGCATCGCGTGCGCTGCGCGAGCCGCTGCACGCGACGCCACGCCACACGCTCTTTCTCGCGCCCCACTTCACGACGCGCGTGCTCGCGTGGACGAGCGGGCGCAGCGCACCAGCGGCACCGGCGGCACCGGCGGCACCGGCGGCACCGGTGTCGAATGTGCGAACGTCGCTGGACGGCGAGCTCCAAGCGGCAGTGGAAGGCGAGGTGCGCTACACGGTGGAGATGCTGAAGGCGCGTGGCGTGGAGCACGCGGCCGCTGTGGTGCTCGACAACGCAACGGGCGAGGTGCTCGCGTGGGTCGGCTCGCCGAATTTCTGGGCGGCCGACGATGGGCAGACGGACATGGTCGTCTCCGAGCGGCAGCCAGGCTCGGCGCTCAAGCCTTTTCTGTACGCGCTCGCGCTCGATCGCGGCGTCACTGCCGCGAGCATCCTGCCCGACATCCCGAAGGGCTACGCCACCGCGACGGGCTCCTACAGCCCGCGGAACTACGATCGTCGCTTCCGCGGGCCGGTGCGCGCGCGCGAGGCGCTCGCGAGCTCGTACAACGTGCCCGCTGTGGAGCTCGCGTCGCGCATGGGCACGAGCAGTCTCCTGCACACGCTGCACCTCGCCGGCTTCGAGTCGTTGCGGCAGGATGCCGAGCACTACGGCCTCGGACTCGCGCTCGGCGATGGGGACGTCACGCTGCTCGAGCTCGCAAATGGCTATCGCGCGCTGGCAATGGGCGGCGAGTGGCGGCCATGGAGCTGGCGCCCAGTGACGCGCGGCAGCCCGCCGGGCTCGGCCCGTCGCGTCGTCTCCCGGGTGGCGAGCGCCATCCTGCTCGACATGCTGAGCGATGCATCAGCGCGCATTCCGGGCTTCGGCACGAGCACGCCGTTCGACTTCCCGTTCCCGACGGCGGTGAAGACGGGCACGAGCCGTCACTTCACGGACAACTGGGCCGTCGCGACGACGCGCGGCTTCACCGTGGCGGTGTGGGCGGGCAACTTCAGCGGACGTCCCATGCAGGGGGTGAGCGGCGTGACGGGCGCCGGCCCGCTACTGCATCGCGTCGTGATGGAGACGGCACGCCGCGTCGCGCCCGGCGTGCTCACCACTCCGGCCGAGGCCGGCGCGGTGGGCGTTCCCGTGTGTCGCCTGTCCGGGCTGCGTGCGACGCCGGCCTGTGCGCAGCTCACCGAATGGTTCGTGCCGGGCACGGAGCCCGCGGCGACGGACGACTGGGAGCAGGGTGGACGGATCACCCTGCCAGCGGAGTATGCGGACTGGAGCCGGCAGGAGCTGCGGCCGACGACGATGAGCATGGCGCTCGCTACTGCGGCACCGACCGCAGGGACGTCATCGGTGGCATCCTCGTTCGCTTCGACATCGGTATCGTCACCTACGTCACCTACGTCACCTACGTCACCTACGTCACCTACGTCGCCTACGTCGCCTACGTCGCCAGCGTCGGCCGCGAAGGTGAACGACGGTGGCCGCGCGGTGGCGCACTTCCGCATCGTCTCGCCACAGGATGGCGACCGGTATGCGATCCCGCCTGGCATCGAGGCACGCTATGCCACGATCGCGCTCCGTGCCGGCGGGCTGGGCGCCGAGCATGTGCGCTGGTCGATCGACGGCGCGGCGCACGATGGTGGGCGGTGGCCGCTCAGCGTGGGCGCGCACCTGCTCAGAGCCGTCTCTTCGCGCGGCGAAAGTGCGGAGGCACGGATCGTGGTGGAGCGCTAACGTGCAGCGTTGACGCGCAGCGCTGCACAGCGTGCGAGTCCTTGCGCGAGCCTGCAGTCGAGAGCCGAGCCTGAGACCATCCGGAGGGAAGAGTGCGAGTGTGCCGTGGCGGATGAGCTGACCCGATCACGTGATGCGTTTCTCGGTCGTGTCGCGGCGGAGATCGAGACGCAGGGGTGGCACGTGACCGTCGTGGAGGACACGCCGCGCTACGCGCACACCACCGGGCTCACGAAATCGTTCGCGCATCCGGAGATCCTCATCATCGGGCTGCCCGTGTCGTCCATCGCCGAAGTGGCGCACGAGGCGGCACGGCAGGTTGCGGCGGGCGCCCGGTTCCGTGACGGACAGACGAGCGACACGATCTTCGACGGGCTGAGCGCCGCGTTCCGTGCCGTGCCGCTCGTGAGCGTGCTCGACTACTGCGCCGCGGCGCGTGCGTACTACGACTTTCCGCCCGACGTGCTGCAGCTCGTCTGGCCCGATGCGCACGGGCGCTGGCCATGGGACGCGAACGCGGATGCGGTGTACCGCCTGCAGCAGCCGGTGCTGGCCGATCTCTCGGGTGGTGGGCCGGCGGGCCGCTCGGCGCCGGGTTAGCGTGGCGCGAGAGCTTTCTCCACCGCTTCACAGGATCCAATGACTCAGCGGGCTCGCACAACGATGCGTGCATCGAGCGGGCTCGTTTTCCTGAGCACCGTCGCTGCGTCATGCTCATGGATCACCGGGCCGTCAGGACCCAGTGTCGCCGTGTCGCTCGCGGTCCAGCAGCCGTTCCCCACGGCGACGGCACTGCACGTCAGTATCAATGGACACCGCGTGGTGATTCAGGCACCAGCCGCACCGTCGCAACGGAGCGAAGGAGTGCTGAATGCCGAGGGGCTCGGCGCATTGCCCGTCCGCGTGGTACTCGTGAGCGGGGGCGTCGATACGATCGCCGCGGTCGCATTCACGCGGAGCTTCGAGCGCGACTTCGAGTACGGAATGGGAGCGGACGTCGCGCGTGTCCGACCAATT
>JAYUTY010000369.1:0-3860 GCA_043754875.1 Gemmatimonadota bacterium | reverse complement strand
GACACGCGGGAGATCCTGCTCACGGGCGAGAACCCGATGGTGGCCAAGCTCGGGAGCACTGCAGAGGCGAAGGACGGCGTGGTCACGTCGGTAGTGCAGGGCGCAGCCGACGGCGGCAGCGGCGAGATGATGCTCCGTGATCGCACCGCCGCGCCGGGGAAGAATGGACAGCTCCGGCCCGCGATGCAGCGCGCCATCGCACAACCAGTGCAGCTGACGGGTCTCGCCCAGATCGTTGGCCTCGCCATCGGCGCACCGGAATTCCAACGGCGCTGACCGCGCCGATCTCATACGAGCGGAGGGATCCAATGGATCGCAGAGTGTTCATGAAGTCGGGAGCGATGGCGCTCGTCACGATGGGACTGAGCCCCAGCTTTCTGCGGCGCACCGCGTTCGGCGCCGAGCTGCTGGGCGGCGCGGCAACGCTCGGCAATGCTCGTGGCAAGACGCTGGTGTGCCTCTTCCAGCGCGGCGCCGCGGACGCGCTGAACGTCGTGGTGCCGCATGGCGACGCCGCGTACTACAAGCTGCGGCCGAACATCGCGATCCCGCGTCCCTCGGTGGGGGCGGGGGTGAACGGTGCGATCGACCTCGACGGCTTCTTCGGCCTGCATCCGTCGCTCGCTCCGCTCAAGCCGCTCTGGGATCAGGGAATCCTCGCGCCCATTCACGCGGTAGGCAGTCCGAGCGCCACGCGCTCGCACTTCGATGCGCAGGACTACATGGAGACTGGCACGCCCGACCAGAAGGGCACGCGCGACGGCTGGCTCAATCGCTATCTCGCACTCAAGGGCACGTGCGAGGAAGCATCGTGCGCACACGGTGCGGCGCGATCCCCCTTCCGCGCGGTCGCGATGACGCAGCAGACGCCGCGCATGCTCGAGGGTCCCGCGCCGACAGTGGCGATGAACTCACTCGACGAGTTCTCGGTGCGCGCCGCCGGACCGGCCGCCGATCGACTCGAGGCGCTGTACCGCACGGGCACGGCCGACGTGGTACACGCGGCCGGCGGCGAGATGTTCGAGGCGGTGAGGATCCTCAAGGCCGCGAACCCGCAGAAATACCTGCCGCAGCATGATGCGACCTACCCGAACTCGCAGTTCGGCACGCGCCTCCGGCAGATCGCGCAGCTGATCAAGAGCGACGTTGGCCTCGAGGTCGCGTTCGCCGATGTGGGCGGGTGGGACACGCACGTGAACCAGGGTGGCTCGACGGGGCAGCTCGCCGGCCGGCTCGACGACTTCGCGCGCGCAATCGCGGCGATGACGACCGACCTTGGCGACCGGATGGCCGAGGTGACGATCATGACGATGTCGGAGTTCGGGCGCACGGCGCGACAGAACGGCAACGGCGGCACCGACCATGGTCACGCGAGCGCGCTGTTCGTGATCGGCGGCGACGTGAAGGGGAAGAAGGTGTACGGCCGCTGGCCCGGTCTCGAGCCCGAGCAGCTCTACGAGGGGCGCGACCTGGCACTCACGACCGACTTCCGCGCCGTCTTCTCGGAGGTGGCATCCAAGCATCTCGGCGCCGCACGGCTCGACACCCTCTTTCCCGGGTTCGACGCCGCGAAGGCAGGATCTGTGGGCATGCTCTAGCGCTTCAGCAGCGTCGCCGGATCAGAAGTGAAAGATCCGGCGAAAGATCTTGCCGATTCCCTGGACGCCGCGCTTGATGGGATCGGATGCGCGCGCGCCCGTATCCGACGGGAGAGGCTCGGGATCCTGGATGACCTCGGAGTGGACGTTGCACACCTCCGTCGGCTCGGTGTTCGGCTTGAACCACTCCTTCTTCTTCACCGGGCACCACTCGTTGGCGAGCATTCCCGTACCGGGGTCGATGACGCGCATGAGCATTCCGGCCGGCGGTGTCCATCCGGCGGCCGATGACGCGGGCTCGTGCCATCCATTGATGTAGAAGTCGGCCCACGCGGGAGCGGCGAGTCGGCCCCCCGTGGCGTGGGGTGCGATCGGCCGCGGCGTGTCGTAGCCGAACCAGACGCCGGCCACGAGGGTCGGGGTGTACCCGATGAACCAGACGTCGTCCGCGTCGTTCGTCGTGCCCGTCTTGCCGGCGACGGGGCCCTTCACGCCGGCCTCGCGAATGGGGCGGCCGGTGCCGTTGTCCACCACGCCGCGCAGCATCGACGTGATCTGATAGGCATCGCGCGCGTCCATCACCGTGTCGAGGGGCGCCGTCTCGGCGCTCCAGAGCACGGAGCCGTCCATCGCCTCGATGCGCCGCACGAGGCGTGGGTGCACGCGGAACCCGCCATTGGTGAACGGCGCGTAGGCGGCGACGAGCTCCAGCGGCGTCACCTCGACGGCACCGAGTGCCATCGCGGGGACGCTCGGCAGCGGGCTGGTGATGCCGTTGCGCCTGGCGGCGAGGATGACGTTGGGGATGCCGACTGTCTGACTCACGCGCACTGCCGCCGCATTCGACGACACGGCGAGCGCCTTCGTCAGCGTGATCGTGCCGAGGTATTCCTCGAAGTTGCCGGGGCGCCAGACGGAGCGCCCCTGCACTACCTCCACCGGCTCGTCGTCCACGAGCGTGGCCGGGGTCATCCCGGCGCGCATGGCTGCGGCGTACACGAATGGCTTGAACGCCGACCCTGGCTGGCGCTTCGCATTGAAGGCGCGATTGAAGCCGCGCCTGCTGCGCCGCCCCCCGACCAGGGCGCGGATGTCGCCGCTCCTCGGATCGATCGCGACGAGTGCGCCCTGTGCGGCTTCGGGCACGCGGTAGCCGGCGTTCTGCGATTCGCGCGTGACGATCGTGGTCTGGCGCGTGATCGCCCGGTCCGCGGCATGCTGGGCCGCGAGATCGAGCGTCGTGTACACCGTGACGTCGCCTTCCTTGAGGGCATCGGGGCGGATGGAATCGATCAGTGCGCGCACGGCGTCGAGCGCGAGCGGCTCGGTGCCCGTATCGGGGCGCCACTCCTCCTCCGCGATGCGGAGCGGACGGTTGGCCGCGGTGCTCGCCTCCTGCGGCGTGAGATAGCCCGCCTGCGCCATCAGGGTGAGCACGAGGTTGCGGCGTCGCAGCCCGCGGTCGTAGTGGTCGCGCGGTGTGTAGGCGCTCGGTCCTTTCGGGAGCGCGGCGAGCATCGCGCCCTCGCTCACGTTGAGCTGATGGACCGTCTTGCCGAACAGGTCGCGGCTCGCCGCCTCGACGCCGTTCATCCCGTTGCCGAGGTAGATCAGGTTGAGGTAGAGCTCCAGGATCTGGTCCTTGGTCAACTCCCCTTCGATGAGCCGCGTGAGGCGCAGCTCGATCAGCTTGCGACGCAGCGTACGCCCTCGTCGGTTGACGAGAAAGGAGTTGTGCGCGACCTGCATGGTGATCGTGCTGAATCCTTCCCGCACGCCGCCGTGCCGGATGTTGCTGAGGACCGCGCGCCCAAAACCGCGCCAGTCGAGTCCGTTGTGCTGATAGAAGCGGCGGTCCTCGGTAGCGAGGAAGGCCTGGCGGACGTGCAGCGGAATGGAATCGATCGGCACGTTGACGCGCCGGACGAGCGCGATGCGGCCGAGGAAGCGATCGTTGCGGTCGACGATTCGTCCACCCTCGCCGGGGCGGAACGCGCGGATCTCGCTACGGGACGGACATCCTTCGAAAGCGCAGGTCGCGATCCAGGCGTCGAAGGTGAGGACGCCGACGCAGGCGAGCGCGAGCGCCAGAAACCAGGGCCAGCGCCGGCGAGCGGCGCCCGCCGGCTCGTCCGAGCCCCGCATCCGCTGCAGGAAGCGCGCTTTCCGTTCGGCGAAGTGGAGCGAGAAGTCAGGCACGGTGGAGTGGCTGGGTCAGGTACTGGTACGGCTGGTGCGGAAGCAGGTTTCCGGCCGCGCGAC
>JAYUTY010000368.1:0-3864 GCA_043754875.1 Gemmatimonadota bacterium | reverse complement strand
GCCCGCCTGCGACGCGGCCGCCCGCGGGCGCGCGGCCATGAACTGGAACGCGACCGTCCGCACGCTGCTTCTCTGCGCGGTGCTGGTCTTTCTCAACTACACGCTTCGACCGCTTCTGGCATGGCGGGCGTCCGCGGATTTCCTGATCATTGCGCTCCTGCTCGCGTCGGTCCGAGTGCGCCCGGGCGTCGCGGCGGTCATCGGTCTGCTCATCGGGCTCGCGTCCGATTCAGTGGCCCTCGGCGCGTTTGGCGCGGGAGCGCTGGCGATGACGCTGATCGGCTACAGCTGGTCGCGGCTCAAGGCCGTGTTCTTCGCCGACCACGTGCTGCTGAACGGCTTCTTCCTCTTTCTTGGGAAGTGGGCCTATGAAGTCATGATGAATCTGGTGGAGCGCCGCATGCAGGGAGCAGAGCTGTTGATGCAGATCCTCGTCTGGTCGTCGCTCTCCGCCGCTGTCACTGCGGTGGCCGGAGTGATTGCCCTGATGCTGCTGCGTCCGGTTCTCGAGACTCGGTCTGCATGAGCTTCCATCGCGGAGACGTCGTGAAGCGGGGACGAGTGTCGCAGGTGATAATCGCCGCGGCGCTGGTCTTCCTGCTCTCCGGGTTCTTCCGGAGCCAGGTGCTGCAGCACCAGAAGTATGCGATGCAGTCGGAGACGAATCGCCTTCGCGAGCTCCCGCTGCCGGCGCCGCGCGGCGTCATCTATGACCGACACAACAAGGTCATCGCCGACAACGTGATCGGCTACTCGGTGTCCGTGCTCGCGCAGAAGGAAGATTCCCTGCGTGCGGTGCTTCAGCGCCTGAGCGGCACGATCAACATCACTCCGGTGCAGATCGAGCAGGCGGCGCGGCGCTATCGAAGAGCACCCACGCGCCCGACTGTGCTCATCCCGGACGCGTCATTCGACGTGGTGAGCGTGCTCGAGGAGCATCGCTCGCAGTTTCCAGGGCTGATCATCCAGAGCTCGCCGCGCCGCTTCTATCCGGACGGGCCGATCGTGGCGCCGTTCGTCGGCTATACGGGCGAGGTGAGCGAGGCCGAGTTGGCGCAGGCGTCGTTCACGGACTACAAGGGCGGACAGCAGGTCGGCAAGCAGGGACTCGAGAAGCAGTACGAGACGCAGCTGCGCGGCAGGGAAGGCAGCCAGTTCGTCGAGGTGGACGCGCGCGGACGCATCGTGAAGAGCTCGGGCGCGCGCCAGGACCTGATCCCGGTCGCCGGTCCGCCGCTCTACACGAACATCGACATGGAGCTCCAGCGCTATGTCGCCGGCATCTTCGGCGACTCGCTGCAGGGCGGGGCCGTGGCCCTCGATCCGAGCACCGGTGGAGTGCTCGCGATCTACAGCGCGCCGAGCTGGGACGCGAACCGGTTCATCGGGGGAATCCCGGCCCAGTACTGGGATTCGCTCCGGACCGACAAGCGCCGCCCGCTCTACAACAAGGCATTGCAGGGGCAGTATCCGCCGGGCTCCACGTGGAAGCTCGCCACCACGGCGATCGGGCTCGAGACGGGCGCCGTGAAGATGACGGACAAGCTGCCGATTCCCTGCTCGGGGGGCATGCAGTATGGGTCGCGCTACTTCCGCTGCTGGGACAAGCGCGGGCACGGGTATCTCGACTTGAAGGGAGCCATCGCCAAGTCTTGCGACGTCTACTTCTATCAGCTTGGCCTCAAGCTTGGTATCACGAGGCTGCTGGCCGGGGGCGTGGGGATCGGCTTCCAGCAGAAGGCCGGTATCGACCTGCCCGACGAAAAGCGTTCTCGCTTCCCGATCAACACCGACTATCTCGACCGCAAGTACGGCAAGCGCGGGTGGACCAATGCGCTCGTGCTGAACATGGCGATCGGTCAGGGAGACAACTCCCAGACGATCCTCAACATGGCCAAGTTCTACACTGCACTGGCGACGGACGGAAAGTCGGCTCGTCCCCAGATCGTCCGTGGCACCCCGGATCGTGCGCAGGTGCTCCGCCTCACCAGCGACCAGATGCAGCAGGTGCGGGAAGCGCTCGTCGGTGTGGTCACGAGCGGCACCGCTGCGGCCTCCGCGATCAAGGGCGTCCAGCTCGCCGGCAAGACCGGAACGGCGCAGAGCGGCACGATCGACCCCACGTCGGGTAAGGAATTGAATCACGCGTGGTTCGTCGGCTTCGCGCCGGCGAACAAGCCGTCGATCGTCGTCGCCGTCATGATCGAGTTCGGTGGCCACGGCACCCGGGCGGCTGCCATCGCATCCAAGATCATTCAAGCGTACCTGCATGTCACGCCCGTCGTGGACATGACAGTCGAAGGCTGATGAGCACCAGGCGCTTTCCAATCGATTGGCCCCTCGTCATCGTGGGGCTGCTGCTGTCGGCGTACGGCATCGCGATCGTCTACTCCGCTGGCCAGACCGACATCCTGACGGCGGTGGCCAAGCTCTGGCGGTCGCAGCTGCTCTGGTTCGTCATCTCGCTTGGCGCGGCGTACGGCGTGAGCCGCTGCTCCGTGCGGCTGCTCGACTGGTTGACCTGGCCGATGTACACCGTGTCGATCGTCATGCTCCTGCTGCTGCTCTTCATCGGCAAGGGCGCAGGTACCGCCGCAAGCTCCAAGAGCTGGCTCGCGATCGGCGGCTTCCGCATCGGCCAACCGTCCGAGCTCGCGAAGATCACCGTCGTGCTGGCGCTCGCCAAGGTGCTGGCCACCTTCAAGGAGCCTCCTCGGTCGCTGCTGGAACTCTGGAAACCGGCGCTCGTGGTCGGCATTCCGTGGGCGCTCATCATGAAGCAGCCCGACCTCGGGACCGGCATCGTCTTCGTCGGCTTCGCCTTCGCGATGCTCTTCTGGGCCGGCGTCTCCTGGCCGCTGCTCGTGCTCGTTGCCAGTCCCGTCGTCAGCCTCGTGCTCACCTTCAGCACGGCGCTGTGGGGAGCATGGTTCCTCCTTCTCATCGCGCTGGTCCTCTGGTACAAGCCGTACATGTACGAGGGGATCTTCGTCGTCGTCACCAACGTGATCTTCGGCGTCCTCGGCAAGATCGTCTGGGACAAGCTCGCGCCGTATCAGCAGAAGCGCCTGCTCGTGTTCATCAATCCGGACATCGACCGGCGCCTCTCGGGCTACCACGTCATCCAGTCGCAGATCGCGATCGGATCGGGCGGCTGGTTCGGCAAGGGATACACGATGGGCACGCAGAAGCGCCTCGCCTTCCTGCCGGCCCAGCACACGGACTTCATCTTCGCCGTCGTCGGCGAGGAGCTCGGCTTCATCGGTGTGACGCTCGCGCTCACCCTCTTCGCCCTCCTCTTCCTCCGCATCGTCAAGATCGCGGAACGCGCGAACGACTCGTTCAGCAGCCTCGTCGCCTTCGGTCTCCTGTCGAGCTGGTTCGTGCACGTGCTGGAGAACACCGGGATGACGCTGAACCTGATGCCCATCACGGGCATTCCGCTCCCGTTCTTCAGCTACGGCGGCAGCTTCATGCTCGCGAGCTGGCTGGCGATTGGCATCCTGCTGCGCATCTCGGCCGAGGGACGTGGCGGCCGGAATGGTTCGTTCGCGGTCTGACGATTTGCGCGCTGCGGTGACGTCCTCGCCAATCCCTTGCCGGAGGCGGTGACCTCGGTCACATTGTCTCCATGGTCTGGTTCCGCAAGGAGAAGAAGCCGCGTCAGCCTCGTCGCGAGCGGCTCGAGATTCCCGCCGATGTGTGGGAGAAGTGCGAAGCGTGCGGACACACGGACATCCGTGAGAAGTTCGTGCGCAACTTCAATGTCTGCCCCACGTGCGACTATCATCGTCGCATCCGGGCGAACGACTACTGCTCCCTCCTGCTCGATGACGGCTCCATGGAGGAGCTCGAGCTGGACAT
>JAYUTY010000367.1:0-3864 GCA_043754875.1 Gemmatimonadota bacterium | reverse complement strand
TCGCGCGCTCACGGCGCACCCTCCCCAGCAGACACGGCCGCACGCGCTCGGCGGGTGCGAAGCGTGAACACGTCGGTACCGTCACGCACGCGCACGATCACGTCGTAGAGCGAAGTGGTGCCCTGTATCCGGCGCACCTCGGTGTCCCACGTCGCGCTCGCGTACGGCGCGGTGAAGGTGCCGCGCGCCAGCGAGTCCGGGAGCCGCTCGAGCGAACCTGGCGCGAGGTCCACCGCGGCGATGCGCTCCTCTGCCAGCGCCGCGAGCGGCAGCCGGTCAGCGGCATTGACGTCGGCACGGAGCGTGGCGCCGTACGCGCCGAGCACCCCGACGCAGACGAGCCCGATGATCGCGAGCGCGACTACCGCCTCGAGCAGCGTGAAGCCGCCGCGATCGGCGCGACGCGCTCCCTGAGCCGCGGCGCTAGCGCGTGCGGCCATCATCAATCGAGATCTCTCCCGTCCATGGCTCGACGCGCACCGTGAGCGACCGCGCGCCGCGCACCGTGATCTCCGCTGGCGACGCGGGCCCCGTGGGGTCGAAGCGCAGCGTGACGCGATCGGTACTGCCAGCACGCGGCGTGGCATCGCCAGCGTTCGATGGCGCGATCACAACGCCGGCCGACATCGGCAGCACCCCCGCACTGGCCGAGTCGCGCTGCGTCACCCAGTAGCGGCCGTCGGATGGCGCGAGCACCAGCTCGGCCGCCGCCCCCGATGTGCGCGCCGCATCGCGGGTGTGAACGAGCGCGTCGGCGAGCGCGGTCGCGAGGCGCTTCTCGGGCGCATCGGTGCCGCCGTCGAGGAAGGCGGGCACTGCGGCGGCGGCGGTGATCGCGAGCAGCACGAGCACCACCAGTAGCTCGAGCAGCGTGAAGCCGCGCCGCGCATTCATCGTGGTGCGCACACGGTCGCGTCGCCGCGCACTCGGCGCACTCACGTGTGCACTCACCGCGCGCCACGCATCGGCGCGAGGTTGATCCCGTAGATCGCCTGCACCAGCGCGAGCGCGATCAGCCCCACAACCATCCCGAACGTGACGATCAGCGCCGGCTCGGCGATCGCCAGGAAGCGAGCCGCCGAGCGTTTGGCGCGCTCCTCGAACAGGTCGGCCGCCTTGGTGAAGAAGGTCTCGAGCTGGCTGGACTCCTCCCCCGCCGCCACGAGCCGCGCCAGCACGGGTGGGAACAGCTCTCCCTCGGCGAATGCGGCCGACGGGCTTGTCCCCTCGCGCACGCGGGCGCGGATGCGGAACACCTCGCGCTGGGCCGACGGATCGTCGAGCGAGCGGGCCGCGTCGTCGAGCGCGGTGACGAATGGCGCACCGCCGCCGAGCAGGATCGCGATCACGCGCGCCGTGCGTGCCGCGAGCACCTCGCGGTAGACGCCCGAGGCGAGCGGCAGGTGCAGAAAGAGTCGCGAGCGCGTCTCGGCCGCTTCGCGCGCCGAGGCGAGCCAGATCGCGAGCGCGACGAGCAGGGCGATGCCGATCACGATGGGCACCGCGCCCGCGCGGAGCACGTGGGAGAGCGAGAGGACGAACGCCGTCGACGCCGGGATCGCGCTCCCCGACGCGGCGAACAGCGCCCCGAAGCGTGGCAGCACCACCATGAGCAGCACGAGGATCGCCGCGCCACCCACGACGGCGAGGAGCGCCGGATAGATCGCCGCGGTGAGCAGGCGGGCGCGGAACTCCTGCTGCGACTCGATCGCATCCGCCAGCCGGCCGATGGAGCTGGCGAGGTTGCCGGCGCGCTCGCCGGCGCGCACGAGCCCGACGTATGACGCCGGAAAGGCGCGCGGATGCGCGGCGAGCGCGTCGGCGAAGGTGGTGCCGCGCTGGACGCGTGTCTGGACGTCGGCGAGCGGAGCGCGAAGCGGCAGCGGGGCGATGTCGCGCGCGACGCTCAGCGCGCGCGACAGCGGCAGGCCAGCCGGGAGGAGCGCCGCGAGCGCGCGCGTGAACTCGGCGAGATCACCGCTGCGGATGCGCGAGCCGAACGGTCCTGCGGCAGCCTCGTTCGCGGCGACGTCGAGCACGATCAGGCCGCGCGCCTGCAGCACATTCGTCGCCGCGGCCGCCGTCGGCGCCTCGACGACCCCTGCTTCGCGTGCACCGGCGCGCGTGAGCGCGCGGTACCGGAGGAGCGGCACGGCGGGCGCTACGGCTTCCAGTTGGTGATGTCGGCGTTGTCGCCCGTGCCGCCCACCGCGCCGTCGGCGCCCATGGACGAGAGGTCGAAGCCGTTCGCCACGTGCTCGCCCGGCGCACGATAGACGTAGGGCGCCCCCCACGGATCGGCCGGCGGCGGCTGCCGCAGGTAGGGCCCGCGCCAGTTGGACGGGCGTGGCTCGGCCGGCGGCGGCACCCAGAGCGCAGCGAGCCCCTGCTCGGTCGTGGGATAGCGACCGTTGTCGAGCCGGTAGGCATCGAGCGCGGCACCGAGCGTGGAGATCTGCGCCTGGGCGGCGACGTTCTTGGCCGTATCCACATGCCGGAAGACGTTGGGCGCCACGAGCGAGGCGAGCACGGCGATGATCACTACCACCACCAGGATCTCGATCAGGGTGAACGCGGCGCGGCGGTGGCGGGAGGCGCGTGTTAGTGCCCTGCTCATGTCATGGCTCTGGTGGCTCGCATTGATCCTATGGTACCAGATGGGACCTGTCATGGACAGATCGCCGTCATGTTCGGCACGACCGCGACGCATGATGCGAGGCGCTCACCAGAGTCGGAAGATGTGAAAGCGTCGAACAGGAATTCGTCGGACACGAGGGCCGTTTTTGCTTCTCGGGCCTGGGCGATGCGATGGGGCGAGCGGCATACCGCAGCGCTGGGCTGCCTCGCCTGGCCTCACCCTGGCGACCTGTTACATGAAGCGATCGGCTAGAGCGTAAATGACGAAGAATGCCGGCATCGTCCCGTTCAGGATCAGCGGAAGCAGCACAGAGGTGGCGAGAAGGGCCACACCAAACTGGAATTTTGGTGACTGCCGACGGGCGAAGAGGCGCACGGCAGCCGTTGCTACGGTCGCGGCGACGCTTACCGGAAGTGCGTAGAAGGCGATGTGAAAAAGCGGAAGGTCCGGGCTCTCGTTGGCAATGGTCACTCGCCATTCATACCACCCCAACGGGATCAGCGTGGCCACGACTGCAAGCCAGAGGAATGCGAGGCCCTTCTGCGCCTTCCAGCGTAGGGCGGCTGGCGCTAGTGCGCAGAAGACGAAGGGTGCGCCGAGCAAGATCGACGAGCGGTACCATCCCTGAGTGTCGAACCAGTGCATCCACCGCATGTATCGCCTCGATCAATCGCGTGGGGTGCCAGAACGGCGCGCCAGAGAGGTGTTCGAGCAAGCGCATGGCGACCCCTGCGGAGTCGATCGACGCGATCGCGAGCGTGACATATGAACGCCAGCCACGATCGCGTGGACGACGCGGCGATCGTCTGCGGCAACGCCGGGCCGACACGGCGCAGATCCCCGGTCTGCTACGGGTGGGTGTGACGCGACCACGCGGGTCACGTACGAAAACGCCCGCAGCGTAGCGGCGGCACGTCGCTGCGGACGTCTCTACGCTGCCGAGCAACCATCGTCGGCGGTGATGTCACAGGGTAACAGCGGACTGGTCCTGTGAACACCCTCTATTCGTGACAACGGGCCGGTGTAGTGCTTCATTGTCCACATCTGCACCGCGCTAGAAACATCGTGATCCACTCTGGACGATGGCTCGTCGCGGCGTGAACATGGCAGCATCTCGCACCCAGGACGTACCCGTCATGCGCTCCCTCGCCGCGCTCGCCCTCACGCTCGCCGTCGCCGCCAGTCACCCCGCCTTCGCACAAGACGCCCCGATCGTCCTCCGCGCC
>JAYUTY010000366.1:0-3881 GCA_043754875.1 Gemmatimonadota bacterium | reverse complement strand
GCTTTTTCACTTCGGTCATGAGTGCCTCGAACAGGTCCTACGCGTGAGAGTAGGCATCTATGGAGCTGCGACGATCGACTGCGAATTCGACTAACTGTATGAACACGGCTCCGTGCGCGTGTGCTGCGTTGGCAGCGTGTTGCAGCGTGCTTGCACTGCGAGTTTGGAACGGAGACGATGGTCGATGCTGCGACGTCGCGTGGCTACTTTGAGAGTGCTCGGCTACGTGCGATCGCGTCGCGTACGATGGCGCTGACGCACGGCTGAGTGTACTCGAGACCTCACAGTCCCGAGGCGGTGCAAATTACCGGCCTACTAGGATTCCGCCAGCCCTGATTTCTTGACATCACATATACCCTCGGCTATATATGGTGGTTCCTGGCGGGAACGTGTGTTCACATGCGTGTGCTGCCGGGACCGGGGGGCGTAGCTCAGTTGGGAGAGCGCTTGAATGGCATTCAAGAGGTCAGGGGTTCGATTCCCCTCGCCTCCACTGGGTCGGCGGCGAGGTTTGCGTCGCGGGCAACATGCAAGAAACGCCGCGTGTGAGGAGTATCGGCACGAACATACGGCGCTCGAAAAATGTGCGGGAATAGCTCAGTTGGTAGAGCACAACCTTGCCAAGGTTGGGGTCGCGGGTTCGAGTCCCGTTTCCCGCTCTTCGTTCGCTCCGTTTTGGATTGATTGATGGAAGGTCTCGCAGTCGGGCGGTTAGCTCAGTTGGTTAGAGCGCCACGTTGACATCGTGGAGGTCACAAGTTCGAGTCTTGTACCGCTCATTTGGTTGCCCCCGGCCTCAGCCGGGGGCTTTTTCTTTGGAGTAAGTGCCATGCGATGGAGGCTCGCGCCTGTCGCCTCCGGGTTGACGCGTGCTCATTCAGGGCCTATTATCCGCGTCTGCATCGGACGGGCAACATCGTCTGATTGCAGCCGTCGTACTCTGCGCGCTCGTAGCTCAATTGGATAGAGCATCTGACTACGGATCAGAAGGTTGGGGATTCGAGTTCCTCCGGGCGCATTGGCGGTGCATTGGTAGTTCGGCGGGGCGTAGCGTAGCCCGGTAGCGCGCCTGCTTCGGGAGCAGGAGGTCGCTGGTTCAAATCCAGTCGCCCCGACCATACATAAGATGTTGCAGGCGAATGACTTACCGAAAGCGTTCCACATTCATATGAATGTGGAACGCTTTCGTTTGTCGCACACCTGTCGCACACCTGCGTCCTTTTCGAGGAGACTTCAGAATCGCTGAGCCGTCGGAATCCCTCACTGAAGTGGCTGCGGAATTCTGCACAGGTCGGATAACTGGACAGGCGGGCTCCACCGGCGACATTGTTCGCCAGCACCCTGGAGCTCTGAATGCCGAGACGTCCCCGTCGCAATCATGCTGCCGCGTTCAAGGCCAAAGTCGCCCTCGCGGCCGTCCGAAGTGAAGGTACCCTCGCCGAGCTGGCGAAGCGGTTCGATGTCCATCCTGCCCAGATCACCGCATGGAAAGACCAGCTCCTGAGCGGCGCGGCCACGGTGTTCGGCGGTGGCACGCCGACCGAGCCCGTGGTCGACGTGAAGACGCTCCATGCGAAGATTGGCGAGCTGGCGCTCGAGAATGATTTTTTAGAACACGCGCTCAGCAAGGCCGGCCTGCTGAGCGCCAAGCGATGATCGACCGCGCGCACCCACTGTCGATCACCCGGCAGGCGCGGGCGCTCGGGATCAGTCGCGGCACGGTGTACTATGTGCCCCGTGCGATGGGCGAGTACGACCTGGGCCTGATGCGTCGGATCGACGCGCTGCACTTGGACTTTCCCTTCGCCGGCGCGCGCATGTTGCGTCGGTTGCTTCGCGGGGAGTTTCCTGAGCTCGGACGCCGGCGGATCGGGACGCTGATGCTCCACATGGGCATCACGGCGCTCTGCCCGCAGCCGGGGACCAGCCGTCGGCACCGAGCGCATCCCGTCTACCCGTACCTCCTGCGACACACCACGATCACCCGGCCGAACCATGTCTGGGCCATGGACATCACCTATATCCCGATGGCGCACGGCTTCGTCTATCTCGCGGCGGTCCTCGACTGGGCGAGTCGCCGCGTGCTCAGCTGGCGGGTCTCCATCACGCTCGACAGCGCGTTCTGCCTCGCCGCCGTGGAGGAGGCTATCGCCAAGTACGGACGTCCCGAGATCTTCAACACGGACCAAGGCGCGCAGTTTACGAGCACGGCGTTCACGGGATTGCTGCTCGAGCACGGCATCCGCATCAGCATGGATGGCACGCGGTGCTGGCGGGACAACATCTTCGTCGAGCGACTCTGGCGGTCGCTCAAGTACGAGGAGGTCTACCTGCACGCGTACGACTCGGTCTCGGCGGCCACCGCGGGCCTCGGGCGGCATCTGACGCTCTACAACACGCGCCGCCCGCACTCGAGCCTTGACGACCGCACACCCGACCAGGCCTCCTTCACCCCACCGCCGCTCGCCCTCGCAGCCTGATCCCCAGCCCACGATGTCTGTTATCCAATCGCTTTAAGCTGTACAGAAAGACGGAGCCACTTCAAACGAGGAGATCGGCGGCGCTGTCTCGATGACGCTCACGATGTGCAACTCACGGCGCTCACGTTCGGCGAGCCATTGCGCCATCCTGAGCACAGAGTCGTTCACGTTGTTCGGCTTGATTGCCGCCAGGATAGCGCTCGTGCCACTGTCCTCGGCTCCGTAGCACGAGAGGACCGAAGCAGCCAGCTGTGTCATGGTGCCACCTCATGGCTGAAGGTGGGAACCGGCGCCGCTACGTTCCCGTCCTTGCGAAGCGCCTCCCGGTATTCGCGTTCGGCGCACAACCAATCGGCCACCGCGTCCGTGCCGTGCACGCCACCCTCCCGATGCAACTGGTACGCGCGTATCCGGATGCGCTCTTCATCCATCCCACCAATCGCTGCTTGCGCCCTCACGGCGACCTTCGTCGCGACCACTGCTGATTTCGGGGTCGTCGTCACGAGTCGCTGATGCTTGGAATTCGGCATTGCTCCCCTCCTCTGTGGTCTCCGCTATCTTCATTGGAGGAATAGGGGCCGTCGCGAGACGCTACAATGAAGCGTTTGTACTACCGGCATGGATGTTCGTCCCAGTGCGCGCGCCAACACGCGCGATGGCGGCGGCATGTTTTTGTACGTGACTAGAGTCGTGGGGACTCGATGCTCGACTTGGAATTGTTCGCGTTGCTGGAGCACACGGCGGACGCCAGCTACACCGTGACCGGTGATGGTGAGATCTGCTCGTGGAATACTGCCGCGGAGCGGCTCTTCGGTTATGCGGCGGCGGAGGTCGTCGGCCGCAACATCGACGACGTGCTCGACGCGCATGACAGTCTTGGTACAGATGCTCTCGCTGGGGGTGCGGACGCCGCAGCGCGGCAGTGGGTCGCCACTACGGGCGGGATCGTGGCGTTCGACCTGGACATCCGCACGCGTCGCGGCGACAGGAGGTGGATCAATGTCTCGACCATCGTCTTTGAGAATCAGCGCACGCGACGCCGGCTTTTCGTGCGAATGGCGCGTGACGTCGACCACGGACGTCGCAAGGAAGCGCTTCTCGGCCAGATGCTTGCGGCAGCGCGGCAGGTTGTCGCGATCAATGAGGAGGCGTCGGATCAGGCGCCCGTGATCGTCCTATCCACTCAGGAGAAGACGATCCTCTCGTTGTTCGCACAGGGACGCAACTCGACGGCGATCGCCCGCCATCTGAAGATCTCGCCCCAGACACTCCGCAACCATCTACACCACATCAACCGTAAATTGCGGACTCACACCAGGCTGGAAGCGGTGACGCATGCCCAGCGTCGTGGCCTCATAGCATAGCCTTCAGACTCCTACGTCTCGTGGCCTTGCCGAGACA
>JAYUTY010000365.1:0-3893 GCA_043754875.1 Gemmatimonadota bacterium | reverse complement strand
TCCGGATCGAGCCGTCATGCCCTCCTTCGATGGCCGACGGATCTGACTGCGCAGCTTCGCCTTGAAGGTCTGTGTCCAGAGCGCCTCGACGCTCTCAGGCAACAGGAGGTGCACGGCGATCTTGCGCGACTGAACTCGCAGGGCGGGCCCCGGTACCGCGCTTCGCCCCCGCAACTCCATGGATGGGAGACGGGCCTCTCGCGCGAGCGCCACCGCACGCGTCGACAGCGCCTCACGTGCGGCGGCGTCCCCGATCGGGCCCCCATCGTTCATGAAAGGGAGCGAGATCAGCGATTGCCCGAGCACACTACGAACGCGGACGAGGGGGAGCACACCACGCAGCGTTCCGCTCACCGTATCGAGCGCGACGAGGTAGCAGGGGTCATGGCCAAGCACATCTCGCATGACGTCACGCCAACCGGCGCGGTGCGAGAACGTGCTCTCGCCGCTCTGCGCCACGAAGCGATCCCATTCGGCAAAATCAGTCGCCGCTTCGACGAGCAATGTTCCGCGGTCGTGCACCATCAACCTGCCGGCGGCGCAGACGCGCCCTCGAGCCGTGTCGAGTCGTCCATGGTATGCAACGTCGTGGCGATGGGCTGGAACTGAAAGCGCGCGAGCAGCCGGCGCAGTCGTGGCACTGTGCGGCGCAGGCCGCCGTAATGCCGGAGCCGGGTCTTGAACGGCATCGCAATGCGCGGCTGCAGCGGATCCAGCTCCCACGGATGAATGTAGAAGGTGGCCGGCGCGCCGCGCGCCGCCGCCGAACTGATCGCGCCGTGCACCAGTTGATATGGCAGGTGGCGAAAGTACGCGCCGCCGCCCGCAGGGAGCACGGCACTTCGGATCTCGAGCGTCGCCGGGGGAAACTCGCTCAACGTGCCGGAGTCACGAACGATGCGGTGAGGATCGCGCGCACCCCCGGCGTAGCCATACCCGGCGCGCTGGACCGGGTAGAGGCTCGAGTCGTAGCGGTAGCCTTCCTCCAACAGTACATCGAGCGCCCATTCCCCGCCTCGCACGATCGAGAAGCTCGGTGCTCGGTACCCAATTACTGCCGTACCGAGCAACTGCTCGAGCGTGCTTCGCGATGTCCGCACCGACTCGCGGAATTGTGAAAGAGTCAGTTCCGTGATTCGCTCGTGACCGTGGCCGTGACTCGCGATCTCATGGCCAGCGGCGGCGATGTCGCGGATGAGCGCGGGATAGCGATCCGCGATCCAGCCGAGCACGAAAAAGGTGCCGAGTGCATCCGCATCGGCGAGAAGCTCGAGGAGCAGCCTCGTTCCAAACTCGACACGGCTGGTCATCCCCTCCCACCGGTCGCGCGAGACGTATGGCTCCATCGCCGAGACCTGGAAATACTCTTCCACGTCTACCGTGAAATGGTGGCGGACTTCATGGTGTGGCATTTCTGGCACGACCGGAGCAGGTCGCGATTGCAGGGCCGTCACGATCGCACTGAGGTGGCGATCAGGTCAGCGAGCACGTCGATACAGCGGTCGATGCGAGCATAGCTGGCGTCGAACAAGGCAGAATCACCATTCCATGGATCGTGGATCGTCCGGCGCGATACAGGGGAGGGATCGAGATCGCCGAGCACGAGTAGACGCGTCGTCGACGCGCCAAGCAGGCGGCGGGCGAGATGCGCCTGCTCTCCGGACATCGCGATAGTCAGCGACGCGGCCGCGACCGCCTCACGGGTCACGAGCGTCGAGCGATGTGACGTCATGTCCAGTCCCTGTCTCTCGGCAGCCGCTAGCGCCGCAGCGGGCGAAGCGCGCCCGGGCCCTATGAATCCCGCCGACGTCACCTGCACCCCGTCCACTCCTCGGGCGCGGAAGGCCCGATCAAGGGTCAACTGCGCGTACGGACTTCGACACACATTGCCGTGACAGAGCACGAGCACGGCCCTTGGCCGGCCCATGGTGCGCACGCGCTGCATGGCGGCAGATCGACGCAGCGGATGTGACAGTCGGTCGGGCGCATGACGGAGCTCCCGCAAGGTTGAGCGCAGCCATGCCGATCCGCCGCTGTCTGCGGAGGCTGTGTCCACGATCAGAGACTCAATCTCGCGCGATCGCTGCGTCGTCGTGCGGGAGCAGTGCGACTGCTCGGCCTGCACCCGCCCCACTTCCCGGCAACGCGCGCGTCACGTCGTGGATCAGTCGCGCCGCCACAGCGCGTCCGAGCGAGTCTGCGGCGGCAAACCCGCCCATGGACATGCTCGCATCGGTGGTCGGGGGGTTCGTCACCGGTAGCACGATGCGCACGAGCGCCTCTTCGGTGTGACCGGCAAGTGCCGCATCGCGCAGCAGATTCCACTTCACTGCGTACTCGCTGGCGACGACACGGCCGCGCCCCTGATACCAGTAGTACGTCACGGCGGTCGATGGCCCATTCTTCAGCACGTACCGGTTCACCGCATGACGAACGCCGTCCACGGTGACCGTGTCCATTCCGGACCGGAGCACCTCCCATCCAGCGCCCGGCAGGCAATTCCGGGGCGAGTGGATCGTGCTACCCTGCGTCTGTCGCTCGTAGTAGGAGACCAGCGTCGTGAAGGCAACGGTGTTGCTATCGCGCCAGTAGACACGCGCCACGTAGTCCGACATGCCGGCAACGCGGCGCTCCTCGTCGCTGATGTGCTGCTCCTGTACGCGATAGTCGGCGTACTGGCGCAGCACGCCGGCGAGCGGCTGTGTCAGGCGCATGGCCGTCTGCGAATGTGTGTGCAGCACGAACGCATAACCCAGGGCCAGCAGCAGCGCGGGTGCGAAGGCGGCGAGTTTACGCAACTGTGACGTCCTCGTGGACGGAATCGTGGGCAGACGCGTCGCCATCTCGTCCCGTGGCCCGCAGCAACGCCCGCTCGGCGAACGACCCTCCCCAACTCACCAGACCCAGCACGCTGAGCGAGACGATGAAGAGCAGCCACCCCTCGGTGGAATGCATGAAGCCCGTGCCCAGCTTGGGGTCAACGAAGTAAACCAGGAAGCCGGTGAGAAAGACACGCACGCCGTTGATCGCCACGGCAATCGGCACCGCAAGCGCGACCAGCATGACGCGCATCGCGACGGTCCTGAGCAGGAGCGCACCCATGAGCACGGCGAGACTCAACAGGGCCGTCAGGGAGCGCAATCCACTGCACGCTTCGGTCACGAAGAGCTCGTGGCCGGGAATGCGGATCACGTTGCCCGTCAGAAGCACCGGAACGTTCCGCATTCTGAGCAGAGCAGCTCCCATCTGCGATGCCTTGAACTGCAGCGGAAGGGCGAGCGCCTGCGTCACGAGCTCCGGCAGCGGGATCGAGAGCGCGCCGAGCGCAAACGGGAGCCACCAGTGCAGCAATTGGCGAACTCCGTAGTGATAGATCGTCAGACCCGCGAGCGCCATAACGATCGAGCCTCGCATCACGAACAGCTCGGCCGCGAGGCCGGCGGCGCAGCGGAAGAAGACGGCGAGCAACACGACGGTCAGGCCAAGCGGACGATTGGCGCGCGCATCCGTTCGGAGACCAGCCTGCCACGCCAACCAGATGGCGACCGGCGCCAAGAGGAGCCCATGCCCTGCCTCGGGGCTGTTCCACCAGTCGCGCACCAGCAAATTCATCGGCTGCGCAAACAGGAGAACGAACGCGATCGCCGTCGCGATTGCCGGCGCGTACCGCTCTATCGCTGCTCTGTCGCCTGATGCGATGTCGCGCGCGCTTCGGCCGATCCCCACGAGCAGGGCGGATGGAGACGCGCTGCTACCCATGGCTGCCACTCCCCACGAGTGTCGTACCTTCGTCCGCGTCCACGGCGTCGTAGCCGTCCACGTACCCATAATAAGCGTACTCGCCGTAAGACGGCGCAGCGTTCAGTACCGTCCCGATGATGTTGATCGGCAGC
>JAYUTY010000364.1:0-3910 GCA_043754875.1 Gemmatimonadota bacterium | reverse complement strand
TCACGTACCCGGATCGAGTGCCGGATAGCGGGGTTCCATCATTCGATCCTGTCGCGCTCGGCCCGCTCGAATTCGAGGCAGTGCGCTACGATTCCTTTCCCGCTCTCGCGCTCGGCGTGGAAGCAGGCCGATCCGGCGGTGCGGCGCCGGCCGTCTTCAACGCCGCCAACGAACAGGCAGTCGCGATGTTTCTCGCGGGACATATCAGCTTCGGTGACATCTCGCGAGCGATCGACAGCGCGCTCGCTCTCCTTGCCCTGCTGCCCGCCGGCTCGCGCGAGGCCATCCTCGCCGCCGACGACGCTGCTCGGCGACACGTGCAGGAGCTCTTCCCATGCTAGCCTACATCGCGCCGATCATCGTCTTCGGCATCGTCATCTTCGTCCACGAGTTCGGCCACTTCGTGGCGGCGAAGCTCATGGGGGTCTATGCGCCGCGCTTCTCCATTGGCTTCGGGCCAGCGCTCTTTCGGGTGCGGCGCGGCGAGACCGAGTACGTGCTCGCTGCGCTCCCGCTCGGTGGCTTCGTGCGCATGGCGTCGCGTCACGACGCGGAGACGGCATTTCTCGAGGGCGGCGCCGAGTCTGACGGACTCAGGCCGGGCGACAAGGGGTTCGACCCTGAGGCAATGATGCCATTTGGGCCCAAGCCGGTGCCCGAGTCGCGCTGGTTCGAGTCGAAGAGCCTTGGCGCGCGCCTGTTCATCATGATTGCTGGAGTCACGATGAACGTGCTGCTCGCGTTCGTCGTGCTCACGGTGCTCGGGATGAAGTACGGTGAGGTCGTCATCGGAACGCGCGTCGTGGGCGCGGTGCACGCGCCTCTCGCAGCGCCGGCGCTCGCGGCGCTGCAGCCAGGCGACACGATCCTCGCCGTCAACGGGCAGCAGGTGCAGAACTGGAACGAGATCCGGGAACGGATCGACGCCGCGACCGGCACGCTCGTGCTCACCACGAGCCGTGGCCCGATCACCGTGCCGCTGTCCGAAGGCGGGGCGAGTGGTGCATCGAGTATCGGGGCATCGATCGACTTCTTCATTCCCCCCGTGATCGGAGATCTGCTTCCAGGAAGTCCTGCCGCGCGCGCCGGGCTGCAGGCGGGAGACAGCGTGGTTTCGATTGGCCACCTTCCGGTGCAGAGCTGGTCCGATCTGCAGCGGCGTGTGGGTGCGTCGGCCGGGGTGGAGCTTCCCGTCGAAGTGCGACGCAGCGCTCGACTGATCTCGGTCATTGTTCGCCCCGATTCCACCGCGCAGAAGGACCCGCGCACTGGTAGTTCAGCGACGGTGGGCAAGATCGGCGCGATTCCCGCTGACTTCAGCACGCGCGCTCCGATGGGCGCCGGCACGGCGGTCCGCGAGGGCGCCCGGCAGACGGCGCAGACGGCGGGCAAGGTGCTCGGTGTCGTGCGGGGTCTCCTGACGCGCGAAGTCTCCGTCGCACAGCTGGGCGGCCCGATCGCGATCACGCGCGCGTCGGTCGCGGCGGCACGCAGCGGAATGGAGAGTCTGTTCCTCCTCGTTGCGCTGCTGAGCGTGAACGTCGCGGTGCTCAACCTGCTCCCGATTCCCATTCTCGACGGCGGACAGATCGTCATCAACGTCGCGGAGGCAGTGAAGGGGAGCCCGTTCACGATGCGCACGCGGGAGAACATCCTGCGCGTGGGCCTCGTGGCGATCCTGCTCATCTTCGCGATGTCCACCTTCAACGATCTGCGCGGGTTGAAGGATGCCTTGGCTCACCTGTTCGGCGGGTAGCTGCTGGCGGGTTCGACCGGCCCCTTTACATCTACTCCAGCCGTGGCTAAGTTACACGGCTCAACCAATTTGCAACGCACAAGGATATGGCTTTCGATAACGCCCCCACGATCGAGAAGTATCAGACGCACGAGACCGACACCGGCTCCGCCCGTGTCCAGGTCGCCCTCCTTTCGGATCGTATCGTCTACCTGACCGAGCACTTTCGGACGCACAAGAAGGATCATCATGGGCGCCAGGGGCTGCTCAAGATGGTCGGAACGCGCCGCCGCCTTCTCAACTACATGAAGCGGACGGACATCCAGGGCTACCGCAGCATCGTCCAGGAACTCGGTCTCCGGTACTAAGCTGGTCTTTGCTGCACACGCGCGGGCGCATCTATGCGGCCCGCGCGTTTTGCATTTTTTTGCATTTCACGAAGCGCGCGCCGGCACCCGGTCGGCCGCAAGATGAGAGACGACAGGACACATAATGCAACGCATTGAAAAGACGTTTGCCGGACGCAAGCTGGTCATCGAGACCGGCCGTATGGCCAAGCAGGCCGCTGGATCGTGCCTGATCACGTACGGCGAGACGATGGTCCTCGCGACGGTCACCGTGAGCGACAAGAAGAGCCCGCTGCCCTTCTTCCCCCTCACGGTCGAGTACAAGGAAAAGACCTACGCCGCCGGCAAGATCCCGGGTGGCTTCATCAAGCGCGAAGGGCGCCCGAGCGATAGCGAGATCCTGAGCTGCCGGATCATCGACCGCTCCATCCGCCCCCTCTTTCCCGAAGGCTTCCAGAACGAAGTGCAGGTGTTCTGCTACGTCATCTCGGCCGACCAGGAGAATGACGCCGACGTGCTCGCGCTCGTCGCGACATCGTATGCGCTGAACGCCAGCCGCACTCCGTTCGCCGAGCCGATCGCCGCCGTTCGCATCGGGCGCGTGCAGGGCAACTGGGTCCTCAACCCGACGTTCCAGCAGCTCGAGTACAGCGACATGGAGCTCGTCGTCGCCGGCTCCAACGACTCCATCATGATGGTCGAGGGCGGTGCCCTCGAGGTCAGCGAGGAGGACGTCGTCGAGGCGCTCACCGTCGCACAGACGGGAATCAAGGAGCTCATCGGCTACCAGCAGGAGCTGCTCAAGCTCTCTCCCGCCGTCGAGAAGATGACGTGGGAGAAGGCCGCGGTCACTGAAGGGCTCAGCGATCGTGTCGGGTCGCTCGCGAGCGACAAGCTCGGCGCAGCGCTCAATCAGGCCGACAAGCATGCGCGCGTCGCCGCCGTCGGCGCGGTGAAGAGGGACATCGCCGAGTCGCTCGCGATCGAGCTCCCGGACAATGCCAAGGAGATCCACACGATCCTCGGCGACATGGAGTACAACGCACTGCGCTCGCAGGTGCTCACGACCAAGAAGCGCGTCGACGGCCGGGCCACGGATGAAGTTCGTCCGATCTCGATCGACACGTCGCTGCTGCCGCGTGCGCACGGCTCGGCGCTCTTCACGCGCGGACAGACGCAGTCGCTCGTCGCCGTCACGCTCGGCACCGCCAGCGACGCGCAGCGCCTCGACTCGATCGACAGCGCCACCGAGACGACGCGCACGTTCATGCTGCACTACAACTTCCCGCCATTCTCCACCGGCGAAGTGCGCCCGGTGCGCGGCACGTCCCGCCGCGAGATCGGACACGGCAACCTGGCCGAGCGTGCGCTGCAGGCCGTGCTGCCGGACTTCACCGACTTCCCGTACACGCTGCGCATCGTCAGCGAGATCCTCGAGTCCAACGGCTCGAGCTCGATGGCCTCTGTCTGTGGCGGCTCGCTCGCCATGATGGACGCCGGTGTGCCGATCCGCGCTGCCGTTGCCGGTGTGGCGATGGGGCTGATCAAGGAAGGGAAGAAGTACGCGATCCTCACCGACATCCTCGGCACCGAAGACGCGCTGGGCGACATGGACTTCAAGGTGGCCGGCACGCGCACGGGCATCACGTCCATCCAGATGGACATCAAGATCGAAGGGCTCGACCTCCAGATCATGAAGGAAGCGCTGGCCCAGGCCAAGGTGGGCCGCCTGCACATCCTCGACGAGATGGACAAGGCCATCGACGGCGCCCGCAGCGAGCTGGGCGAGTACGCGCCCAAGATCGAGTCGATCAAGGTTCCGACCGAC
>JAYUTY010000363.1:0-3934 GCA_043754875.1 Gemmatimonadota bacterium | reverse complement strand
AAGGGGTGTTCGAGTTCTCGGAGAAGAACGCGCGGGAGGTCATGACGCCACGCACCGCGATCGACGCGCTCGACCTGGACGCGACGCTCGACGAGGCGGTGACGCTCGTGATCGACACACAGCGCTCGCGTTATCCCGTGTACGAGGAATCGATCGACGACATCGTCGGACTCGTGCTGGCGAAGGACCTGCTCCCGATCCTGCGCAATCCTCCGGAGAAGTTCACGGTCAGGCAGATCATGCGGAGCGTGCACGTCGTGCCCGGGTCGCGCGAGGTGGAGGAAGTGCTCGCCGACTTCAAGCGGCTCAAGGAGCACATGGCCGTGGTGCTGGACGAGTATGGCGGCACCGCCGGGATCGTCACCATGGAAGATCTCCTGGAGGAAATCGTCGGTGAGATCCTCGACGAATACGACGAGCCGGAAGCGCAGGAGACGCTGACGCTCGGGGAGGACGTGCTGCTTCCGGGAGCCGCGGCAATCGACGAGCTGAACGGGCGGTTCGGCCTGGAGATCCCCGACGACGACTACACGACGATCGGCGGCTACATCTTCGGCGCGCTCGGCCGACTGCCGATGGTCGGCGATCGAGTCCAGGCGAGCCACGCCATGTTCACCGTGCGGGCGATGCAGGGTCGCCGAATCGAGACGCTGAGCGTGGACATTCACACGGTGGGCGACCGCCGCGAGCGAGCGCGCTCGAGCTGAGGCGCCCGGGCTCGTGCCCGGTGACAGGCCCGCTCAGGCAGGCCGTCGCGCGATCGACGCGCAGAGCAGGATCGCTTCGATCATGCTCACGGGATCCGCAATGCCCTTCCCGGCGATGTCCAGCGCCGTGCCGTGATCGGGCGACGTGCGCGGAAAGGGAAGTCCCAGCGTGACGTTCACCGCTCCGCCGAACGATGCCACCTTGATCGCCGTCATCCCGACGTCGTGATAGGGCGCGATGACGGCGTCGAACGCGCCGCGCATCGCTCGCACGAACACGGTGTCGGCGGGAAAGGGACCGAGGAGGCCGCACTCGCGGGCGGCGGGTGCTAGCAGCTCATCGTCTTCACGGCCGAAGCGGCCACCATCTCCGGCGTGCGGATTGAGCGCGCAGAGGGCGATCCGCGGCTCGGCGATGCCGAACCAGTCGCGCAGCCCCGCTCTCGTGACGTCTGCGGCGTCGGTGATCCGGCGCGCCGTGACTGCGTCAGCCACGTCTCGCAGGGCGATGTGCGTCGTCGCGAGCACGACGCGGAGCGGGTTGGGCATGGTCGGCGACGGATGCGTCGCTGCGAGCATCATCGCGACGCGGCGCCCCGTGCGCGCGGCGAGCAGCTCCGTATGCCCCGGGAAATCGAAGCCGCCAGCGAGCAGTGCGCTCTTGTCGAGGGGCGCGGTGACGATCCCCTGCACCGCCCCCGACTGCGCCAGCGCGATGGCGCGCTCCACAGCCTGTCCCGCGAGGGAGCCAGCGTGAGCGACGGTCGCGGCCGGCGACCAGTCGCCAATGCATTCCTCGACATCGAGCCCGAGCCCGGACGGCCCTACCAGGACGAGATCGGCCGCCTCCTGCACTCGCGGATCTCGCAGCGCCGCCGCGACGATCTCGGGGCCGATCCCACGCGGGTCGCCAAGCGAGATGGCGAGCCGCGGGCGTGGGCCGATCTGCACTGGGGCGCTACGGAGCGGGAACGGCCGCGGCGGGAACAGGCGGCGGCGAGAGCGCCAGGATGTCGGTGCGGATCGCGACGTACGTCTGCTTGCGCAGCGACTCCATCAGCCGCTTCACGCCACCTTCGTCCGCGAGACGCGTCCGGAACCGCTCTCTCACCTCTGCCAGTGTGAGATCGCCGCCCGACTCGGCGGACACGATCTGGGCGACCACGAACTTCGCCGGGACGTTGCCTGTGCCGGGGATCTGGAACAGGGTGATGTCCTTTGGCTGCTTGTCCGCAAAGCCCTGCTGATAGGCGGGAGGCAGCTGCGCGCGCGGAAAGGGATTGAGGAGGGTGGTCTCCTCGCCACTCCGGAAATCGTGATGCTTCTTGGCGAGCGAATCGAACGATGCGCCAGCCTTCCACTGCGCGAGCACGCTGTCCGCCTCGAGCCGCGCTCGCGTGACGTCAGCCGAATCGATGCGCGGCGTGATCAGGATGTGGCGCGCCTTCACCTCGGCCGGCTGTGCACGGTCGACGCGAATGATGTGATATCCGAACGAGGTCTCGATGACGGGGCTCAGCTGGCCGGGCGGAAGCGCGAACATCCACCGGTCGAACTCAGGCACCATGCGGCCGCGCCGGTTCCAGCCCAGGTCGCCACCCTGCTCGCGGCTGCCCGGGTCGTCCGAAACGCGCTTGGCGACCTTCTCGAAATCGGCGCCCTTCTGGATCTCCACGAGAAGCGACTCCGCCTTCTGGCGCGCCGCCTCCTTCTCAACCGTGGACGGACGCGGCGACACGATGATCTGGCGCCAGGAGATGCTGTTCTCGCGCTTCGGGAGAGTGCCCTTGTTGCGCTCGAAGGCCTCTGCGATGTCGGCGTCGGTCACGTTAGCGGCAACGATCTTCCCATCCTCCCGCAGCTTCTTGATCGTGCGGGTGATCGTCTCGTTCCGCTTGATCCCCTCCGTCACGAAGCGCCGGTATTCCTCGGGTGTACCATAGCCCGCCTTGGCGAGCTCGGCCTTGAACTCCGCCTCGGTGCTGAACCGCCCACGGACATCCTTGTACTGCTTGTCGACGGTGTTCTTCACGTCTTCTTCGGGCACCTCGACCTTGGCGTCCTTGGCCTTCTGGAGCAGCAGCTCCTCGTCCACGAGCTCGTTCAGTACCGAGCTGACGAAGGTGCGGAAGGCGATGCTGTCCTCAGGAATGCGCACGCCTTCCTGCCGCTTCTGAATGACGCGCTCCTGCAGGTTCGACTGCGTGATGACGACGTCGCCGACGACCGCGGCGATCCGGTCGAGTGGCAGAGCGGCGGCCGAGGCGGTAGCCGAGGTCGTCAGCGCTCCCGTCGTTGGTGTCGGACGTTGGGCAGCGAGGGGAGCAGCCGCCATCAGGGCGGCGGCGCAGCAGGCGAGGTGTCGAATCATAGTCTGGACATACCCGCGGCCCGGCCATGAAGGTCCGGGCCGCATGTTACCGGGCGGAGAGGTCCCCACCCGCGGTGATCACGGGCGAGCAGGAGCAGGAGCCGACGTCGGCGGCAACGGTACGGCACTCGGTGGGACGGCTGCCCCTGGAGCGGGCGTCATCCCACCCGGGAACGGCACGGCCGACTTGGGCTGCGACGCGGCGCGCGCAGAATCAGCCGACGTACGGATCTTGGTCGCACGCTCGACGGCCATGTCGATCGCCGGCGCATTGACCTTCGCGTCGTACTTGTCCATCAGGATGATCTGCAGCGGCGCCGGGATCGGGACGGGAGGCTGCTCACCGGCCATGATGCGATCGATGAACTTCTCGATGCGCGCGGCGGCCAGGCGCTCGCGCTCGGCGGGCGTCTTGGCGCTGTCGGCGAGCTGCTTGGGATCGATGCCGATCGCCTGCCAGCTCTGCAGGAGGACGCTGGCGAAATCCTTGTGCAGGCTCGCGATCTCCTCCGGCTTGAGCGCCACCTTGGCGCTGTCGGCGCGCTTCAGGAGCACTTCGCGCTGTGCCATGTTCATGACGTACTGCTTGACCAGCGAATCGGGAGCGGCCTGGATCTGCTGCGACAGCCGCGCTGCCTGCGGGGCCGAGAGGAGCACGTTCGCCAGGCGACCGGCCGTCAGGTCGCCGCCCGAGTAGGTGGCGAGCACCGTCTTGTCGTTCCGATGGCCCATCGCGTCCTTCGCGATGGCCTTCATGGTCGCCGGCGCGTCAGCCTTGATCTCCACCTTCGCGACGCGCTGTGCATCGCTGATGTACGTGCTCTCGGCCACCTGCCGCGCGCGGCCGGACGACTGC
>JAYUTY010000362.1:0-3940 GCA_043754875.1 Gemmatimonadota bacterium | reverse complement strand
GGTCGCCACGGAAAACTTGACCGGGCCGTCGGCCAGCTCCTTCAGGTAGTAGGTGAGCAATGCGCCGGCGGGTGGATTCTCGCCGCGAAACTCGCTGCTGCCCGCCCATTGCTTGAAGCCAGCGATCGGCTCGAAGGCCTCGACCGTACGGATCGGGAAGAGCTGCCCCGCGGCCGCGAGGACCGGGCGCGTGGCCCCGGCGATGGCGCTCACGTCGTCGATGACGTAGAGGCTCCGCCCGTGTGTCGCGACGATGAGGTCGTGCGTCGGCGTGAGCAGGATGTCGTCGACCGCCACCGTGGGCAGCTTGCCGAAGCTGCTCCAGGAGCGGCCGCGATCGAGCGACAGCCAGAGTCCGAACTCGGTGCCGGCGTAGAGGACGTTCGGATTCGTCGGGTCCTCGCGAATCACCTTGACGGGATGCGTGGACGGAATGTTCGCGGCGATGCTCGACCAGCTGCGGCCACCATCTGCCGTGCGATACAGCAGTGGCGCATGGATGCCGTCACGGTGCGCATCGACAGCGACGTAGGCGACACTCGCGTCGGCATGTCCTGCCTCGATGCGGCTGATCCAGTGCCCTCGGCCAGCAGCGGGAAGATTGTTGGACAGGTCGGTCCAGTGCGCGCCCTCGTCATCGGTGCGCCAGAGCTTTCCGTCGTCCGTTCCGGCCCAGAGCACACCGGCCTTCGCGGGCGATTCGGCGATGGCGTAGATGACTCCGTAGTCCTCCGCGCCGCTGCCGGTGGCGCGCATCTTCTCGAGATCCTTCGTCGAGAGGTCGGGGGAGATCACTGTCCAGTTCTCACCGTGGTTGGTGAGCCTGAACAGCACGTTGCCGCCGTAGTACATCACTCCCTTCTCATGCGTGCTCGGCGCGAGCGGCGCCATCCAGTGGAAGCGGAAGGCGGGCTGCCCCTCCGTCGGTTCCGGCCGCAGTTGCTTCTCCTGCCCGCTTGCGAGGTCGAGGCGCGTGAGGAAGCCCTGCTGCGATTCCGAGTAGACGAGGTTGGGGCTCGTCGCGTCGAAGGCGCAGTACGAGCCGTCGCCGCCACCCAGCGTCGTCCAGTCGGCGTTGCGGATGCCTTCGCCGGTGCGGGTGGCGATGGGGCCGACCCAGTTGGTGTTGTCCTGCAGGCCGCCGCAGACGCGCGTCGGGTTCGCCGCGTCGATGTTGACGCGATAGAACTCGCCCGCGGCAAAGCGCGCGAGGTGATCCCAGCTCTCGGCTGCGGCGTAGCTCTGGTAGACGCCGCCATCGGTGCCGAGGACGAGGTGGCGCGAGTTGGCCGGATCGATGACGAGCGCGTGGTTGTCCGGATGCACGTTCTTGAAGCGGTCCTCGCGCCAGGTGCGGCCGCCGTCTTCCGAGACGTGCAGCGCGTAGCCGAGGACGTAGAGCTTCTGGTCGTTGGTGGGGTCGACGCGGATCTGGCTGAAGTAGAAGGGGCGCGGATCGAGATTGCTCATGCGCGCCCAGTGCGAGCCACCGTCGTCCGAGCGGAAGACCCCGCCCTTCTTGCTGTGCGGATCGTTGATGTCCTGCAGCCCGCCCTCGTCGCTCTGGACGACCGCAAAGAGGATCTTCGGGTTCTTCGCGTAGACCGACAGGCCGATGCGACCGGTGAGCGTCGGGAGGCCGTCGGTGAGCTTCTGCCAGGTGGCGCCGGCGTCGGTGCTGCGGAATATGCCGCCGACGTCCTTGCCGCCCGAGTGGCGTGCACCATAGGAGAACTCGTAGGGACGGCGCTGCCGGGCGTAGAGTGTGGCGTAGAGGATGTTCGGGTTCGTCGGGTCGATCGCGACGTCGCCAGCGCCGGTGCGCGTGTCGTTGGGCGCAGGGGCCGAGAGGACCTTCTTCCACGTGACGCCGGCGTCGGTGGTCTTGTAGAGCCCGCGATCGGGGCTCGATGACCAGAGGTCGCCGATGGCGGCGGCATAGGCCGTCTTCGGGTCATTGGGCGCGACGACGATGCGCGCGATGGCGTGCGTGGCGGCGAGGCCGACATGGGTGAACGAGCCGCCGCCGTCCGAGGAGCGGTAGACGCCGTTGCCCCAGCTCACCGAGTTGCGGTCGTTGCCCTCACCCGTGGCGACCCAGACGACGCTCGAGTCCGAGGGCGCGATGGCGATGTCGCCGATGGAGGCGACCGACTCGTGCTCGAAGATCGGCGACCAGGTGATGCCGTTGTCGGACGTCTTCATGATGCCACCCGTGCCGAGCCCCACGTAGAGCGTGCCGGGGGTGTGCGGATCCAGGGCGATGGTGCTGACGCGGCCACCCATGACGGCCGGCCCGACGGAGCGGGCGGTGAGCGCACCGGGGAGGACGAGGGTGAGCGAGTCGCCCGCCCGCGCGCTCCTCGGCTGCTCGTCCGGTTTGCGCTGCTCGCGCTGGGCGAGCAGTGGCGAGGCAGCGGGGGCGAGCGAAAGCGCGGAGATCGCGAGTGCCGCGAGGCTGGCGGCACGAAGGCGCAGGATCATGAGGAGCTCAGGAGCGAGGGCGAGGTGGGATGGGCACGCTGGGACAGTCGCCGCGCGCGCCCGTCGATATTGCGTCGTGCCCCTGCGCGGGGCAACTGGTCCGATGCTTCTGGGTCCTGCCGCGCCTGACCGTGCCCGACTTATCTTCTGGGCGATATTCCGACGTGATGATCGGCGATCAGCATCGTCGATCACGGGACTGCTCCGGCCCCGATCGGCGCAGCGCGCGGTTTCCAGCGCGTCCCGCTCCATCCTCGCCCGACACGATGAAGTTCGCCTGGACCCGATGGTCGCTCGCTCGCACGTTGCCACTGCTGACGGCGGCAATCGTGGTGGTGGTCGTGGCGCTCTCGCTCACGGTCACCTACGGCGCCTTGCGGCAGGCGCGCACCAAGTCGATGCACGACGGGCTGGAGAGGCTGGCCCGGCAGATCGCGGCGAGCTCGGAGCAGACTACCCGCACGCGCGCGGCCACCATACGGCAGGTCACCGCCGATTCCGCGGTCCAGCACGCGCTGCTCGCCTATGTCGACCGTTCCGCAGGCCGCGCCGCGGCCGGACGCGCCCTGCCTGGCGCGATTCATCTGGACACTGCATCACTCGCCGCGACGCTCTCGCGTCTGACGGTGCCAGCCGATTCCGGACTGCCCGTGGAGCTGCTCTCGGTCGATGGCCAGCGCGTGGCGCACCTCGGGACCAGCGTGCCGGGCGATCCACTAGCAATGGCTGGCGGGGAGCGTCACCTGACGTCCGACTCCCTGCGCTCTCGCGTGCCGCAGGATGCCGCCACCAGCCTGTCCGTGGCGAACGGCGCGCTCTACGCCGTCGCGGGACAGGTCTACTTCTGGACCACGGCGCCCGTGCTGTCCGGCGGGCGACGCATCGGACAGATCGTCCAGCAGCGGCGAATCTACAACGGACCGGCGGCGCGGCAGACGATCGGGGCGCTGATCGGCGAGGACGTGACGCTGCTGCTCCGCAACCAGACGGACAACTTCTGGGCGAGCATCGAGGGGCGTCCGGTTGCGCCGCCCGCCCGCGACACCGCGGAGGGCGCCTTCTTCGCGCGCCATGGCGCCGAGCCGCGCCAGATGGCGAGCGAAGCGGCGATCCCCGGGTCACCGTGGATGGTGGTGCTCGAGTCACCAGAGAACTCCATTCTCACCAGCGTGCGCGCCACGCTGCGTCGCATCGCGCTCCTCAGCCTGCTCGTGCTCATCCCTGGCATCGTGGCGGCGTGGCTGCTGGGCCGGCAGATCGCGCGCCCGCTCGTGACGCTCACGACGGCGGCCGAGGACATCGCTGCGGGCGACTACGCGCGACGAGTGCCGGACGACGATGAGGCACCCGAAGAGGTGCGACGGATGCGCACGAGCTTCAATCACATGGCGGCCGAGGTCCAGACGTCGCAGCGCGATCGGGCCGCGCAGGTGAAGGCAGCGCAGACGACCGCCGA
>JAYUTY010000361.1:0-3945 GCA_043754875.1 Gemmatimonadota bacterium | reverse complement strand
AGGGAGTGTATTGTTTATCGCGGCGTCGGCGGAAGTTGAGTATCCAGCACAACCTTCGATTCCGGCCATGAAGTCTGGCTTGCCGGAATTGCCGCCATATCCGTAGGCTCTCCAGTTTCCGTCGATCGGGTACGTGGCCGCTGGTGTTGGGGTTACATTGGGTCCCGCGAACAGAAACCGTCGGCGCACATCGGTTGTGTCCAGCTTCATGTAATCGACGAACGCCGCTGGTGGGAGCGAGAGTGTGTCGATTGAGGGCGGGCTACCCTGCACCGCTTGGTAGAGCTTCGTGTACGGCATGACCCATGGTCTTACACAGGTCATCGGGAGATTGGCGATCCACGCCGTCGCCGCTCGACTCACGGGCACGCCGGTGATCTGTCCTATGATCTGAGCGAAGATGCCCTTGGGCGCGGCCTGGAGTCTGACGTAAACGGAGTTCGGCCGGCCCGTGAAGGTGAAGCTTGGTGTGGTGTAGCCAGGCGCCCAGAAGGCCATCCGAACTGAATCCGGGGAAACGGAAAGGGCGGCATTGTCGGCCCGGTTGTTCGCGGCGACGAAGGCGATGACGGCTGCATCCACCGTGGCTTCCGGATTCGTGCCGGACGTCTTCTGCAGCGTCATTGCTCCCGAGAGTGCAGCGGCATCTGCAGCCGTCTGTAACTCACCCGTGACGACGTAGAACCGTCCGATGTCAGCGGCAATCGCCGCGACTGCCATCAGCGGCACGAGCATGAACGCGACCATCACGAGCGTTCCTCCGCGGCGATTGCCTTTTCGCATATCCATGTTCCTCAACGCTGTAGTATGGGCGCGTCCCTCGTCGTGGCCGCAATCGGCTGTCGCAGTGCGGTTACTGAATACTGCTCCCCTTCATGGTCGCTGCGAGTGCGAACGCGGCCGGTCCCAGCACGAGGGCAAACAGCGCGGGGAGCATGAAGAGCGCGAGAGGCACGATCAACTTCACCGATGCCTGCGCCGCGCGCTTCTCCTCATTCTGCTTGCGCTTCCTCCGCAACGTCTCCGAATACACGCGAAGGATTCGCGCGATCGATGTTCCAAGGCGGTCACTCTGGATCATGCTGGACGCGAGCCCACGGAGCTCTTCCACGCCAGTGCGATCCCACAGCCCGTGCATGGCATCCTCGCGAGTGATGCCGGCGTTCATCGTGCGATTGACGACGAGCAACTCCGCTGCGAGATCCGGATGCATCGCTCCCATCTCTCGTGCCACTCGTAGCATCGCCGAGTCGATCCCGACACCCGCTTCGACGCAGACGACGAGCAGGTCTAGACAGTCGGGAATCGACCGCCGGATGCGGTCTCGTCGACCTGTTGCGATGCGATCGAGCACGGCCCGAGGACCCACGACGCCTGCGGCACCCGCGATCAGCACGCCGAGCATGAATAGCTTGGGGTTCTCCTGAGGCGCGAAGGTGAAAGCCGCCAGCGGAAGCAGCACGGCCACAGCCACGCGGATCGTCGTGTAGAAAATCGGCGCGAAGTCGCCATCGAACCCCGCCTGCACGAGCTGCGTGGATGCGGTGCCCGGCTCTGCCCAGGACGTCGGAGTATTCTCGCGGAGGAAGCGGCCGACGCGGGAAACCCAGCCGTCCGACTCTCCACGTAGGATAGTGACTGTCTGCGCTGCGGCCACCGGCTGGCCGTCGAGACGCAGGACGAGATCGCGGCGCGCGCGATTCAGCTGCATCGCGTACGCGGCGACTGCCACGGAGCAGACGGTGATGCCGATGAGTACCCAGACGATGAGCGGCATATTTGCTATAGATCCACGTCGGCGATCTTGTTCATTACCAGGAAACCAACGAGGACGGAGGCGGCGGCGTACATCAGGACCTTGTGTCCCGCCGGCGTCGTAACCATCGGCTTCATGAACTCCGGATTGATTGCGCTGATCAGAAGGAAGACCGCAAGCGGGAGCGAGGCCAGAACCTTCGCCGACATCTTCGGCTCGGCGGTGAGCGTCGCTAGTTGCCCGCGAAACGCAAGACGCTCGCGCATCAGGTTCGCCAGGTTGGTCAACACCTCACCAAGATTTCCGCCGGTTTCCCGTTGGATGAGCAGCGACGTGACGAACATCTTCGCATCCACAGTCCCGATACGCTCCTGTAATCGAAGCAGCGCCACGCGGACCTCCATGCCGAGTCGCTGCTCGTCATAGAAGCGGACGAACTCCGGACCGAGGGGAGGCTGCATGTCGCGGCCCACGTAATCCATGGCTGCCTGCAGCGAGTACCCCGCCTTCAGCGCATTGACGAGGGTATCGAGGCCGTCGGCAAGCTGCGACTCGAACGCGGCGGTGCGCTTGGCCTGCTGGCGACGCAGCAAGAAGAACGGCATACCCGCTCCGACGAGTGCGAGACCGAGCGCGGCCAACATGCCGAGACGCTGGCCAAGGAGCAGACCGAGAATTGCACCCGCAATGCTGGAGAGCAGCACCTGACCGATCTTCTGCTCCGAACCAGCTCGCTCGAGCTGAATCGCAATCCACGTCGTGATCGCACGTCCGGTGAGCAGCCGGTCGAGGAAGGGAATCTCGCTGGAGCGGTCATCGCGCAGGATACTGACAGGGCCGACGACGCCGATCGCCCCGCTACGCAGCTGCTCGCGCGCCGCATCGGCTGCCTCGAGCGCGCGGCGGTTGATGACGCCGTAGACGGAGACGACCAGCAGGACGATGCCAAAGAAGACAATGCCAAGGATGAGCAGCTGCATCGTCTACCTCGTCGCAAACAGCTCGAGAGGCAGCTCCGCGCCGGCGAGGCGTAGCCGCTCGACGAAGGTTGGGCGTACACCCGTCGCCTCGAAGCCACCGATGACGGTTCCGTCCGTCGTGATGCCATGCCGGTGGTACCGGAAGATCTCCTGGAGCGTGATGATGTCGCCTTCCATGCCCGTTAGCTCGGTGATGCTCGTGATCCGACGCGAACCGTCGGCCATGCGCGAGACCTGCACCACCACGTCGATTGCCGACGAGATCTGTTCGCGCATCGCGCGATTGGGCAGATTGGTGCCAGCAAACAGGATCATCGTCTCAAGACGCGCCATGGCATCGCGCGGAGTGTTGGCGTGGATGGTCGCGAGCGACCCTTCATGACCAGTGTTCATGGCCTGGAGCATGTCCAGCGCCTCCACCGAGCGGACCTCGCCGAGGATGATGCGGTCGGGCCGCATGCGAAGGGCGTTCTTCACGAGATCGCGCGCTAGCACCTCGCCACGCCCCTCGGAGTTGGGGGGCCGCGTCTCGAGACGGACGACATGGTCCTGCTGCAGCCGAAGCTCGGCCGCATCCTCAATGGTCACTACACGCTCCGAAACCTGAATGAACGAGCTGAGCGCGTTGAGCAGCGTCGTCTTGCCCGATCCTGTACCACCGGAGATGAGAATGTTCAGGCGCGCTATCACGCAGCCCGCGAGGAGCGTGAGCATCGAATGCGTCATCGCGCCCTTCGTGACTAGGTCGGTGGCGCTCAACTCGGCGCCGAACCGTCGAATCGAGAGCACTGGGCCGTCGAGCGCGAGCGGCGGGATGATCGCGTTCACGCGCGACCCGTCGGCGAGGCGCGCGTCGACCATCGGTGAGGATTCGTCCACCCGGCGGCCGACGCGGCTCACGATGCGGTCGATCACTGCAAGCAGGTGGGCGTTGTCGCGGAAAGTGATGCCGGTCCGCGACAGCTTGCCGCGACGCTCGATATAGACGTCCTTTGGTCCGTTGACGAGGATGTCGCTGATCGTACCATCGCGGAAGAGCGGCTCGATCGGCCCCAGTCCGGTGACCTCGTAGATGATCTGCTCGACGATTTCCTCGCGCTCCGGAGCGGTGAGCGGCGCCTCTTCCGCCCGGATGAAATCGATCACCGCGTTACGGATCTGCGTGGTCATCACGCGCTCGTCCGTGATCCGCTCGAGCGCGGCGAGATC
>JAYUTY010000360.1:0-3979 GCA_043754875.1 Gemmatimonadota bacterium | reverse complement strand
CGAGGATGCCCCCCTCGCCACGGTTGTCCGCCCGCATCACGAAGCTCACGTACTTGACCGCGATGACGAGCACCAGCGACCAGAACACGAGCGAGCAGATGCCCATCACGTTCTCGGGCGTCAGCGCGGCGCCGTGCACTCCATTGAAGCACTCCCGGAGCGCATAGAGCGGACTCGTGCCGATGTCCCCGAACACGACCCCGAGCGCAGCGAGCGAGAGCAGCGCAAAGTCCTTCCGCGTCGGCGACGCGCCTACCCGATCCCCGTGATTCACTGGCTCAGTGGCTGAGATGGGTCAGGATCCAGTGCTCTCAGTCCGGGAGCCTGGCAATCTCTGCGGCGACAGTGCACGTGCGATGCCGATCAGCCAAGCATGATGGCGTCGCTGGACGCTACCCCGGAGATGCGCGTCATGGGATGTCGACGTCGGTGTCCACGATCACAGTGAATTCAGCGGGGATGCCCAGGGACGTCGACTCCTCCACCTCATGGCGTTGCAGCCACGCGAAGAGCCACTGCCGCCACTTCGGCATCGACTGGTGCTGGTGCTCGTCCTGGTGTTGGTGCTCATCCTGCGCATCGTCGGCAGCCGACAACGGGAAGGTGCCATCGCTCCCCCCGTCGTGCGACGTGCTCGCGGCCGATTGGCCAAGCTCACCCACGGGCGTCACAGCGTGAGCGCGGCGGACAGCACGATCCCTTCGTCGCCGTGCCGGAGCGCGCCGCGTGCCCTCGAGGTCGGGAACAGCGGCGTACGGTTGTGCAGTGCCCGCACCTCCCCTCGCACGAGAAGACGACCGGACGGCCTGAAGTCGAGAGTCACGGATCCGCCACGGGCGTCCAGTGGCCCCGCCGTCCCCGTCGCAATCACCTGCGCCGCGTCGCGATAGCTCTCGACGCGCACCGTCCCCGCCATTCGGGCGGAGAGTGCGTACGTCGCGGTTACCACTCCACCAGCCCAGGTCGCTGGTTCCGACATTGCGCGTTGCTGCACGCCTCGCACGCCCATCGCCATGACCTGGATGCGCGATGACACCGGGAAATGCACGATGACCTCGTGATAGATCCGCGCCTCTGCCGCTGCCGAATCCGGCTGCTCGTTGCCGAGAAAGACGTCGTAGGCGACCGCAAAGGCCGGTGAGACGGCGTAGTCGACGCGCACTGCGACAGCCTTGCCGCTGTTCGTCTCGGAGATATTCTGCCAGCCGTTCGTGAGATGGGCCTGGAGCCCAAGGCGCGGGGTCGCCTGCCAGGTGGCCCGGACTCCGGACTCATAATAGGGCGACAGATCTGCGGCGAGCGATCGCGTGTACGTCGGGTTGTCGCGCGAGATCCAGCTTTCGCCGCCGAACGGCGCGAGCATCACACCGGCATCGATCCAGAGCGACGGCACCACTTCATATCCGGCCGTTGCCTCCTGAACGAACTGACTCACCTGTGGCCCACTGATCGCTCCGACGTGCGGCTCGCCTGCGTAGTTCGCCTGCACCGCGGTCCCGAACTGCAGCGCAATGCGACCACGCGTCCGCGGTCCGGCGAGCACGGCATCGACGAACGCAAGGTTGACGTTGAACTCGTTGTGCCGCGCCGCCGTCGTCGTCAGCAGCCGATCGAGCGAGGGCGGACGGTTGCCATCGTAGGCGTAGTAGACGTCGACGAACCCGCTGACGGTCACGCGCGTCGCGCTGTCGGCGCCGGCGGGTGGCGCAGGCATGCCCTGCGCGCCGAGCGATGCCGCGACGAGCAGCGAGGAGAGTCCCGCGGCGGAATACCTCACGCGTCCGCGACGACGGAGGTGTCGAGCGCATCGAGGTCGTCGTCGTGCACGTAGAGCTCGCGCAACCGGTACGAATGTCCCACGAGATACGGGATCGCGGTGACGACGACGTTGGGCTTGAAGAGGAATGCGGTGCGGATGTACAACGCCGTCTTGTTGTGCAGCAGGTGCTCCCACCACCGCTTCGGCACGATCTCCGGAACGACGATGGTCACGAGCTCCCCCGGTGTCACCATCCGCAGATTTGCGACGTACTCGACGAGCGGCTTGAGGATCGACCGGTAGGGAGAGGGCACGATCACGAGCGGCACTCCGATGTCCCACGCTTCCCACTCGGCCTCGATCCGGGCGGTGTCGCGGCGGTCCACCTCGATGTAGATCGCCAGCACTTCGTCCGAGATCGTCGTGGCGTACACGAGCGCGCCCGACGTCGCCTTCGTGATCCCGTTCACCGGCACGATGACCGTGTGGTGCATGGGATTGATCGGGCTGTGGCCGAGAAAGCGGATCTCCTCCGAGAACTCCGTATAGTGCTGGTGGATCTTGCGAAGAATGAGGATGATGGCCGGGATGATCACGGCGATGATCCACCCACCACTGGTGAACTTGGTGACGATCTGCACGAGCGAGACGATGCCGGTCGCCACGGCCCCGACGCCGTTCAGCGTCGCCTTCCACCGCCATCCTGGCTCCTTCGTGTTGCGCCAATGGACCACCATGCCGGCCTGCGACAAGGTGAAGCAGACGAACACCCCGATGGCGTAGAGCGGGACGAGCGCATTCGTATCGCCGTGGAACAGCCACACGAGCATCCACGCGACGAACGCGAGGGTGACGATGCCGTTGGAAAAGGCGAGTCGGTCTCCGCGCGCGGCGAGCTGGCGCGGAACGTACCTGTCGTTTGCGAGGATGCCGGCAAGTCGGGGAAAGTCGGCGAACGCCGTGTTGGCCGCGAGCACCAGGACCGCGAAGGTCGTGTACTGCAGCGCGAAGTAGAGCGGGCCGCCGCCGAAGATGTGGTGCCCGAGGATGGAGAGCACCGTCTCGCTGGTCGTCGGCATGACCTGGTAGTGCTGCGCCAGGAACGACACGCCGAGGAAGAACAGCGCGAGAATGGCGACCATCCAGCCGAGCGTCGTGGCTGCGTTCTTCTGCGCCGGTGCCTTGAACGCCATGACACCGTTCGAGATTGCTTCGGTGCCCGTCATCGCCGCGCACCCCTCAGCGAACCCCCGCATGAGCAGGTAGGCGAGCGCGAACCCGGTGATGGGCGAGAAGTGACCGCCGGGCCGAGCGGAGGTGGGGTCGACCTTGAACGCAGCGGTGAGCGGCGCCAGCTCGTGCCCTGTGAGGTATCGGTAGCCGCCGACGCCGAGCAGCACGAGCATCATGACGATGAAGGCGTACGTCGGGAGGCTGAAGGCAGCTCCCGACTCGCGCACTCCCCGCAGGTTGACGGTGGCCAGCAGCAGGATGCTCAGGGAGCAGATGAGCACCGTATGGGACACCAGCGCCGGATAGGCGGACGTCATCGCCGCTACGCCGCCCGAGATGGATACGGCGACCGTCAGGACGTAGTCGGTGAGCAGTGCAGCGGCCGCGATGAGGCCGGGCATCACGCCGAGGTTCTCCCGCGCGACCGTGTAGGAGCCACCGCCCGAGGGGTACGCAAAGACGGTCTGGCGGTAGGAAAGGCCGACGAGCACGAGCAGGCCGACGATCACGCCGGCAATCGGCAGCACGTAGTTGACGGCGGCGAGGCCGATGGCGCCGCCGAGGACGAAGAGGATCTGGTCGGTCGCGTAGGCGACCGAGGAGATGGCGTCCGACGACAGGACGGCGAGCGCCGTCCGCTTGTTCAGTCGCTCGTCTTCGAGGCGCTCACTGGGCAGGGGCCGGCCGAAGACGGTGTGCTTGAGGCGGCGGTAGGTAGAGGGCATGGACGTAGGCTAGAGTCCACCCCACAAGGACCGCACAAGGGATCGACTCCGCCGCACAAGGATTCTACAAGGATTCAGCCGGGAGGCGCTCTACATCCGCAGCAGGGAGAGAAAGCACGAATCGGCTGGCGGCCGATGCATCAGGCTCGTAGTCGAGATGTCCTCCCTGAGCCTCCGCCAGGCGGCGCGCGATCGACAGTCCAAGGCCGGTGCCACGCACGCCAACTGCTCGTCCGGGGCCGCGCACGAACGGCTCGAACAT
>JAYUTY010000359.1:0-11471 GCA_043754875.1 Gemmatimonadota bacterium | reverse complement strand
GGGCTCATAACCCGAAGGTCGCGGGTTCAAATCCCGCCCCCGCCATCAGTTGGGAAGCGTTAGAGTGCGCATCGGCCGGTCCTCACCAGGGTCGGCCGTTTGCGTTGGGGCATGAACGTGTTGGTGTTTGGAGAACGGCTGGGTAGCTCAGCTGGTTAGAGCACGGCACTCATAATGCCGGGGTCGCGGGTTCGAGTCCCGCCCCTGCTATTGGCTAAGTCGTTGGAGCCTGAGGGCTTCAGCGACTTTGTCGTCTCTGGCCTAACCGCCTTGTGCTCCGAGTGGTAGCCGAACTGGTACACTGCTGCCTCTCGTTCGCGTGCGGCGGCTGCAGCGGCGGCCGTCTGCTCCCACTTAGTGCGCTCTTCTTGGTTGGGGGCAAATCGGCCGTAGACATTATGGACCAGCACGGCGTTCGCGTGCCCCAGCTGGCGCGCTACCACGTCCGCCGGTACACCTGAGCGAATAGCTCTCGCAGCGTAGGACTGTCGCGCATCCCTCCGCGTGTAGTCTTCAATTCCGCACTTGTCGCAGGCAAGGCGGTGTGCATCGCCAGTGCTTGAACTCCGGGCGAGCGTGCAAGTCGTCAAACAGCGGTCCCATGATCGTGGGACGCAGGGAGTAGTCGTCCAGGGACCGCTCCAGCCACACGAAGGCGCTGTCGTACTGCTGCAGTCCGATGTTCACCTCGGCGATCGAAAACGCCGGCGCAGTCTTCGTGGCGAGCATCTGGTCCAGCAACGCCATCGCCTCCTGTCGCCGGCCGGATCGCGCCAACGCGTAGCCCAAGAGGCCGCGGTACCCCTCGTCAGTCGACGCGGCTGGTTGGAGGACGTCGATCGCCTCCTTCCATTGTTGCCTGACCATGTAGACCTCAGCGAGAAAGCCCGCCGCGCGTCGCAATGGTGGCCGAACGGCAGCGACCTTCTTCAGTTGCGAGAACGCCTCGTCATACCGCCGGGCGAAGTAGAGAGCGTCGCCAAGTTCCGCGGCGGCAGAGACGGACATCGAGTCCGTGTCGACCGCGCGCTGGGCTGCTGCCAAGGCGTCGTTCGGGCGATCAGCCCATTCGTACGTCTTCACCAGCACCTCGTGGACGCTGCTGACGGTTGAATCGAGCGCGATCGATCGCTGGAGCTCGGCGATCGCTGCCGATGGATCGTATCCGAGGCTCAGGAGGTATCCGAGTTCCGCGTGCGCGTCGGCCAGCGAATTGTCGAGCGTGATCGCGCGACTCGCGGCCGCGACCGCGCGCGAGTGCAGGTTGTGACGCGCGGCGGGCGTGACTGAAACTCTGAACGCCGAAGCGGTGGCATACGCGCGGGCGAGCGCCGCATACGCCTGGGCGTAATTCGAATCGAGCGCAACGGCCTGCTCCAGGTCCGCGATCGCGTGCATGATGCCCGAGTCGCTTCGCTGGTGCAGTGGATCCCTGCCATGCTGGTAGAGATCATACGCCGCAAGGTTCTTCGTGCCGCCGCTTTGCGCGGAAGGAGGTCGCCTGGGCCCGGCGACATCGTGTTGGCCGCTCGCCCTGGCGTCGGTCGTTCCCCGTTCACGTCCGAACGCCGAGACGCCGTATAAGAATGCCCCCAGCACGAGCCCGGCGGCGCCGGTGAGCAGTGGTGCCTTGACTAGCCTTCGCTGGGGAGCGGGCGCGAGGAGCGGCGCGATGATCGGGGCCGAAGAGCTCTGCGTCGGGCCGTCGTCGGGCGACGGAGTCGTCGGCGTGACACTTGACGCACTCGGCGTTGGGCGCGCTCCCAAGGGAGTCCTGCGCAACTCCTCCGCGTACGTCGCGATGGCCGGATCCGGTGGGGCCTCCAGCTCCGTCCATACCACCTGGCTGTGGAGGCGCGCGAAGTCGAGTGCACCGGCGCGGTCTCCGGCATCGACCATCGCGCGCATGAGTCCGAGCGCGGCGCGCGAGCCGAACCGGTCTTCGGTAACGAGTCGTCGCCACCATTCCACGGCGTCACTGAACCTGCCGTCGCGAGACGCCTCCGCGGCCACCGACGCCAGCGCGCGCCGATACTGAAGCGCGAATTCCGCCCGCACGGACTCGACCCACGGTTCGAAGCCGTGCGCGTTCTGAAGGTTGAACCCCTGCAGGAATGGCCCGCGGTACAGCGCGACCGCCCGCTCGAAATCGCTGTTGGCGAGAGCGGCGGCCCAGTCGGCCACGTCGCACGTGATCACGTCGGGGTTGAGCCGAAGCGTGGTCGTGCCGATCGCGGGTGACTTTCCGATCGCTCGCCGCGCTTCGTACAGGAGTTGGTCGAGCGAGTGACGCGCCGCGTCACCGTCACTCTCCGGCCAGAACATCGCGAGGAGTTCGTCTCGGCTCACACCTCGATCATCGGCAGTGGCCAGTCGCGCCAGGACGGCAAGTCGGCGCCGTCGCTGCGGCCGTTGGCCATGTTCGCTGTTGAGAGCGAGGCCGCCGAGTGTCTCGAGACGAAGCACTGCATCCACCAAATTTGGAATGATGACAATTTGAGCGGCAGATGAGGACCGCAGCGGAGTTTACGGCGCGCGTCCGGAGGTAGCTAGATCGCGCGACATTCATTCTCACTACGGAGACCTATCATGCGTTCCCTTACCGGCTTGTTCACAATCGCCGTCCTTGCTGTGACCCAGGGCGGGTGCAGCGATGGCTCCGGAGTTGCCGCGCCACCGAAAGCAGACCTCTCGCCAAGCGCTGACCGGCGCGTCGGCACGACATTTACCTCGTTCGACCCACCCGGATCGACGCTCACGCTTCCCACCGACATCAACACGCGAGGCGAGATCGTCGGTAGATACCTGGCCGGCGGCAAGACCCACGGATTTCTTCGCGAGGCCGACGGGTCGATCACCACGATCGACTATCCCGGCGCCGGCTTCACTGTTGCCGGCTCGATCAACAACAGTGGAACGATCGTGGGGTGGTACACATTCCCGGCGGCGCCGACCGTTCGGCACGGGTTCCAGCTGAAGGCTGGCGTATTTGCTTCATTCGATCCGCCGGGTTCCACGTTCACGAACGCGTTGGGCATCAGCGAGAGCGGGGAGATCGTGGGCCGGTTCTGTACCGTCGCCGTATGCCGACCGGTGGGCAAGGGGGACTTCCACGGCTTCCTCTATCGTGACGGCGAGTTCACCACCGTCGATGCGCCGGGCGCCACCGAGACGGACGCGTTCAAGGAACAGGCTAATGGTTCGATCGTCGGCGGCGTCAATCAGGGCGGAGTGGAAGGGCTGTTCATCTACCGTGACGGCGCGTTCAAGACGTTCGCGCTTCCGAACGGAAAGAACATCACGCTGGACAACGGTGGCACGAACGCGCGCGGTGACATCGTCGGCACGTACTGCGACCTGCCGGGCAGCTGCTTCATAGGGCCGTTCCCCACCCATGCGTTCCTGTGGAGCAACGGCGACCTCACGACCATCGACTACCCGGGCGCCCGGGCCACGGCAGCTCTCGGCATCAATGAACAGGGGGACATCGTGGGCGGCTACATCGACGCGAGCGGCCACTCGAGGGGATTCCTCCTGAACCGGTGATGAGCAGTGGCGGCAAGTGAGGATGCCTTGGGTGTCCCCACTACCGCACGCGCCCGGGCGCCCACGACGGCCAGTAGTTGTTGCCCGCCGGCTGAGGCATCATGCCCACGCCACTGCCGTTCGCGTTCATTGAATGTATTCGGGACACGCCGCCCACCACCCGTGTGAACAGGATGCGTCCCTGCGGCGTCCAGCTCGCCATGCCGTCCGTCTGGTCAGTGGTCAATTGGGCGATGGCTGAGCCGTCGAGTGGCGCCATTGCCAACCCAACGGCGTTGCGAAAGAGCACGCGGCTACCGTCCGGCGACCATTCGGGTCCGGACGCACCGGATGCGGACCCCTGGAAGGGCTTTGCAAAGGTTGGAACCAGCGTGCGGATCCCCGATCCCGACGGGTCAATGATCATGATCTGCGACATGGCCGTGCCATTTCGCGGAATCGACTGGAACTCGAAGGCGAGCGACCGGCCATCCGGCGACCATGTCGGTGCCATGTACAAATCCGTCTGCCAGTCCGACGGGTACGCGACCCGGCGTTTGCCGGAGCCGTCAGCGTTCATCACTTCGATCGAGTATGCGTCGTCCACCTCGTCGAACCGGTACGTAAACGCGATTCGGGAGCCGTCTGGCGACCACACCGGATCGGCCGAGTTCCACGCCAGGTCATCGGTGAGGTGGACCAGTCCTCCCGTTCCGTCAGCCTTGGCAACGAAAATCTTCAACTGGCAGTCAGGCTGGTTCCACCAGCAGGCGGCGCTCGGCGCCGCCGCTGACAACTGGCCGGAGAACACAATCCTGCCGCCGTCGGGAGACCAGCGCGGATGGCCGAGGACCCCGCCAACGTAGATCGTCTTGAGGCCGGAGCCGTCCGCATTCATGACCACGACCGAGGATGGCACGTCCTTGTAGCGGCTCTGGATACTCTGCACGAACGCGATGCGGTCCGAGGCGCTCAAGGTGTCAACGGCAAACGCGGCGCTGGTGTCCGCGCGGAGACCCGTGGCCGTCGCGACGAGCCGGTGGGAGCCGACTACGGTGGTCGCGAGGTCGGCGAACGTGGCGACGCCATTCAGCGAAACAGTGGTCAGGATGCCTTGCAGAGTCCCGGCCGTCCCGGGCGTGAGCGCGATGCTCACGCTGACGGGCGTGGTAACGGGTGCGCCAAGGCTGTCCCGCACGGCAACCTGGAGGGACGGGTTGATCGGCATTCCGGCGAGGGTAGCCCCAGGCTGCACCGTGAAGGCCAGTGCGGCAGCGACTCCGGTGGTCGGCGCGGTCGGCACCGCCGGCGCAACAGGCTTTGTCGGGACCGCGCTCGGACCTGTCGAATCCGCCGTGCGGCCACAGCCGTTGGCGGCGAAAATGCCCAGCGCGGAAATCAGCGTGGCTTCCCGAAGACGAGACATACTGGCGGAACGCATTGGGAGGTCTCCGGTGAAGAGGCTTCAGTGTCGCGGGATCGTAGGCTGGCTTCCATCGCGTCCCATAAACTCGGCTCCGACCCTCATTTCTTGCTCAAATTCTCCTCAGCCGCGTGGTCGGGACCACCACTTTGCCGTAGACCTGAGTAGCCGGGCGTACGTTCGTCGAGGGAGCGGAGGCAGGCCACCGAGGCGCTCACGCAATACCACGCAGAAGTCTCTGCTCAGGTGCTCACGGCGCAACCCGATGCTGCGTGGCTGCTAGCGGCGTGGCAGGTTGAACTGTGGACGCGGCTCGTCACTCTGGTTTCTCGCCTCTCGCCCGCCACGCGCGAAAAGGTCATGGGGGCAGCTGTGATGCTTCTCATGGGCGCGGCAATTCAAGGCGGTTTTCCCCCCCTTGCTCGTGCGAGGGCCAGCGCACGCTCGGCTCGTGATCGCCGATGGTTACCACCGCCTGTGCGCCGTGTACAGCTATTGCGATAATGCCGTCTTTCCCCGCCGGATCGCTGGCGAAGCGGTCAGCCTCGATCGGGCCAGAAGGTTGCGTGCGGTCTATCGGTCGGCTTTGCCAGAGGGGTCTCCGAAAACATACCCAAGGCACCCGCTAGGATAAGGCAAGGAACTAACTGGACAGCACACTAGCACTACTTAGCCAGATCATCGCCGCCCGGGTTCGCTGAATGCGGGTCGTGGCGGTTGAGGGTTTCAGGAAGCGGCGATAGAGAAACGATAGGACAGCAGCGTGGGAGCGTGGGTTCGACCGTTGGCTCGCGCGGTTCTAGAACGCGCTAGGCGACGTCCGTCGGGCCGGGTGGGCGCCCGTCTACGTGCGAGGCCTGCTCGGCGCCGGGGACCGGATGAGCGTCGAGCCGATGGCCGCGCGCGTGGCGCCGGACGACTTCGCGCAGGTGCAGCACTTCGTGTGCGCGTCGAGTTGGCGCCGGCGCCGCCAGCGCGCGTGGTGGCCGAGAAGGGGAAGAAGCTCATGGGCGGCTCGGATGCGGTGCTGATCGTCGAGGACACCGCGCTCCTCAAGCAGGGCAAGCACTCGGTCGGCGTCGAGCGGCAGCACGCTGGCAGCGTGGGCAAGACAACGAACTGCCAGACGCTGGTCTCGCTCACGTTCGCCCAGGGCGAGGTACCTATGGGGCTCGCGCTGCGGCTCTACGTGCCGGAGGGGTGGGCCAGTGATGCCGCGCGTCGCCCACGCGGGAAGGTACCCGCCGCGGTGATCTTTCGACTAGAGGCGAGCTCGTGCCCGTGGAGCTCGACCGGGTCCGGGCGGCCGGTGCGCGCTTCGCGACCGTGCTCGCCGACGCAGGCTATGGGACGGCGGCCGAGTTCCTGGCCGGCCTCACAGCCTGCGGACGCACGAGCTGCCCGATGGGCACGAAGGGGCCACTCCCCGTCGCGTACGCCGCCGCGCGCGCGCGTGGCCGACGGCCCAATCATGGCAAATGCGCAGCATCTGCCGGGTGAGGCGGCATGGCGCATTTGTGAGCGGCGGACGACCGGCGAGCGGAAAGACTACCTGACCAATCATCCGGCGCAGACCTCGCTCCTGGCGCTCCTCCGAGCGATTAAGGCCCGCTGGAGCTGTGAGCAGGCGCACCATCAGTCCAAGGAAGAACTCGGGCTCGATCACTTCGAGGGCCGTTCGTCGCTCGGGCTGCACGACCACGCGTTGCTCACGATGATCGCGTTCGCCTTCCTCCAGCATCGCCGCCTCATCGAGGCGCAGACGATGGCCCGAAACGCTCGACATCGTGACCGGCGGATGCCGGGGGGGAAAACCGACCCCCACGACCCCCGAGCCGCCAGTCACCCCCGGCCCACCGCTCCAGCCCTCACTGCCGGCGATGCGTCGCATGCGCCTCGACGCACCGCACGACGTCGCGCCTCGACGATGTCCGCGCTATGAGGACACACTCCCGTGGCCGCCGCGTGAATGACTTGCCAGAGTAGTGCCAACCCCACTCGCCGTTGAGGGCTCGCGGCGGCCTGTCTTGACGCCGGATGAGGGTTGCCGATATTCGCCCGATGTCAATCAGCCGCGAACTCCCGGTCTCCTTCGGCAACGATCCGCAGCATCGCTACCGGGTCGAACGCATCCTCGGTGCGGGCGGCATGGCGACGGTGTACCTCGCCACCGATCTGCACGACGATCGGCAGGTCGCCCTCAAGGTGCTCCACGAGCACCTTGACCCGCTCGAAGGGGCCGCACGGTTCGCGCGCGAGGTGGCGATCCTCGCCCGCCTCGCGCATCCGCACATCGTGCCGCTGCTGGATTCCGGGGTCACGGCCGGGCAGCCGTGGTACGCGATGCCGTACGTCGAGGGCGAGTCACTCCGCGCGCGACTCCAGCGGGACGGGCGGCTACCGGTCGCCGAGACGCTCGCGATCGCGAGCCAGGTAGCCGACGCGCTGGATCACGCGAAGGCGCAGGGGGTGGTGCACCGCGATGTCAAGCCGGAGAACATTCTCCTCGGAGCGCACGTACTGGTCGCCGACTTCGGCATCGCGCGCGTCGTGGCCCGCACCTGGAATGACGCACCGACGCTCACCGCCGTCGGCACCGTGGTCGGCACGATCGACTACGCGGCCCCGGAGCAGCTGTTCGGCGAGGCCGTCGACGCGCGCGCTGACCTGTACGCGCTTGCGTGCGTCGTCTGGGAGATGCTGACCGGGCGGTCGCCGTTCCACGGCGGCTCGATGCAGCAGTCCATTGCGCGGCGGCTCATGGGCGCGCCGCCGGCATTCGAGCCGCCGCGCGAGGAGGCCGAGCCGCTGCTGCCCGTCCTGCGCGACGCGCTGCGACCGGATCCGACCGAACGACCCGAGAGCTGTGGCGACTTCGTCGAGCGCCTGCGGCAGGCGACGGCCGCGGCATCCGGGACTGATGCGCGCGTCGCGGTGCAGGTGTCGGATCAGGCGATCTCCACACTTGCCGTGCTCCCCTTCGCCGTCGCCGGCGGCGATGCGGAGTCGGAGATCCTCGCGGAGGGGATCGCCGAGGAGCTGCTGCTCGCGCTCGGGCGCATGCCCGGATTCCGCGTCGCGTCGCGGGCCGCGTCGTTCGCCTTCCGCGGGGGGAATCTCGATCTCCAGCGCGTCGCGGAGCGCCTTCATGTGGAAGCGGCGGTGTGCGGCACGCTGCGGCGCGCGGGAGACCAGATCCGCGTCACCGTCGAGCTGCTCGACCTGCGCACGGGACACCAGCGCTGGGCGAACCGCTACGATCGCGAGCTGCGCGACGTGTTCGCCGTGCAGGAACAGATCGCCCGTGCCGTCGCCACCGAGCTGCAGGGACGGCTGGACACGGCGCCGCGCGTCTCGATCCGGTCGCGTCACTCGGCGGACCTGCAGGCCTACGCCGACTATCTGCGCGGACGTCATTTCTGGAATCGCCGCCCGCGCCAGACGCGACAGGGGCTGGAGTACTACGAGCGTGCGGTGGCGCGCGACCCGAGCTATGCCCTCGCCTGGGCGGGGATCGCCGACTGCTGGGCCACGCTGGGATCGTGGGAGGCGGGAGAGGTGGAGCCCGAGGAGGCCTTCCGCCGCGCCGCCGACGCGGCGCGGCGTGCGATCGCGCTGAACCCGACGCTCGCGGAGCCGCTCGCCGCGCTGGCGTACGCGGAGTTCCACTTCGGCGGCGCATCCATGGACGCGACGCGCGCCATGGATCGCGCACTCGCACTCGATCGCGGGTACGCGCACGCGCACCACTGGCACTCGCATCTGCTGCTGCCGCTCGGCCACGTGCAGGAGTCGCTCGAGGCCAGCCTGCGCGCGCTCCGCCTGGAGCCGCTCGACACGGTGCTCAACGTCCACCTCGCCTGGCACCATCACTTCGCCGGGCAGTACCACGCGGCCGTCGAGCAAGGCGAGCGGACCATCGCACTGGATCCGGACGACTTCTGGGGCTTCTTCTTCCAGGCGCTGTCGCACGAGCAGCTCGGCGATCCGGGAACGGCACTCCGCTGCCTCGACGATGCGGCGCGCCGCGCGGGCGACCTCACGGTGATCCGGTCGGCGAGAGCGCACGCGCTGGCGTCGTCAGGCGAGGCGGTGCGGGCGCGCGCCGTGCTGCGGGAGCTGGACGCGTTGGCCACGCACCGCTACGTGTCGCCATATGAGCGTGCGTTGATCCACCTCGCGCTCGGCGAGCACGAGCCTGCGGTCGCGCGGCTGTGGGAGGCACGGGAGCGGCACGACGGCTGGCTCCCCTACGCGCGCGTGGACCCGCGGCTCCGGCCGTTCCTCCTCACGCCGGAGGTGGCCGCGGTACTGCAGCCGCGCTGACGGATCGGACGGCGGCGAAGCGGCGTCGTGGCGGGACGTCACCCGCCCGTGGCTTCGCGCGCTTCGTCGGCGAGACTACGGCGACGCGACATCGGCGGCCGACATCAGCACACGCGTCCAGACGTGCGCGAGGTGGTGTTCGGTCGTCAGCACGTTGCCGAGACCCAGCACGGATGCAGACGCGCCCACCGAGCCGCGTGGGCGTGAGGTACGCGTCGCCCGAGGCGTTCACGTCCTCGACGATTTTCTCGTTCAGTGCATCGCACTCGGCGTCATCTAACGCGGGTGGGATGACGCGGAAGCAGACGATCCCCATGCGCTGCGGCTCTGCGAGCACGACGTCCGGCTCGGCCTCGACCCAGGAGGCGGGCCTCGCTGCCAACCGGCAATGCTCGCGCACGCGCGACTCGACGCCGTCGCGGCCGAAACCGCGAAATGCCGTCCACGCCTTGAGCGCGTGGAATCGGCGGCCGAGCTGGATGCCGTAGTCCATGTAGTCGATGTCGTTCCGGACGGCCGCGCCGCTGACGTCGCCGGGCGCCTCGTCGTCCGCCCCCCGCGACGCGTCGCCACACAGATACTCCGGCGTGAGCGCGAAGACCGCCCGCAGCGCCTCGGGCCGGCGCGTGAACAGCGCACTGAAGTCGAGCGGCACGAACAGCCACTTGTGCGGGTTCACGACGACGGAGTCGGCGAGCTCCGCGCCGTCCATCGCCCCTCCCGGATCCCGTGCTACGCTCGGCCTCGTTCCTCCCCGACGCGTTCGGCATGGACCAGCGCACGAGGCACACGCGCACAAGAAGGTCGGCGTCGCGAAAGGCCCGCACGGTCACCGCTGGGCTGACGAGGCCGGCCATGTCCTGCACCGTGGTCACGCCGAGCCGGAGCGCGCAATCGGCGTAGGCACGCAAGTCGGCCACGAGTGCGTATTTCGGCGAAGTCGATCAGTCGTTTCGGACCAAGTCGATCAGTCGTTTCGGTCCAAGGTGATCACGCGTTTCAGTCCATGGTGATCAGTGGATGCGTGGGGCCGTCGGATCGGTTAGTCCGCGTGTGTCGTCGATGATGTCGTCGTCGGAGCGAGTGGAGAATGGGTGAAGCACGCGTCAATCCACACGTGGCCGAGGTTGACCACCGGTCCGAGTCGGGATAGCGTCCGAGTATGACGCAGCACGATTACTGGGAGGGCATCTACCGCACGAAGTCGGCATCGGATGTGAGCTGGTACCAACCCGAGGCCACGGTCTCGCTGGACCTCATTCGTCGCGTGGCGCCCAACCTCGACGCCGGGGTCATCGACGTGGGCGGCGGCGCGTCCACCTTGGTGGACGGTTTGCTCGAGTCGGGATATCGGCAGGTCACCGTGCTCGACCTCGCTGAATCAGCCCTCGCCATCGCGCAGCAACGGCTCGGCGAGCGGGCATCGCAGGTGACGTGGCTGGCGGCCGATGTCTTGATCGCGCCCCTGACGCCGGACCGCTACAACGTGTGGCATGATCGCGCGGTCTTCCACTTCCTGACCGATCCCGACGACCGCGCGCGCTATGTCGCGCAGGTCAGCCGCGTCGTTCGCCCCGGGGGCTACGTCATCGTGGCCAGCTTCGCTCCGGAAGGCCCGACCCGGTGCAGCGGGCTCGACGTGGTCCGCTACGCGCCAGGCGCCCTGCACGCGGAGTTCGGCGATCGCTATCGCCTGCTGGAGAGCGCGCTCGAGGAACACCGGACGCCATCCGGCGTCACGCAGTCCTTCGTCTACTGCCTCTGGCGACTCTTGCGGTGACGAATCCTGGCGGTGTGTTCCAAGCCGCTCCACTCGTGGCGACGCGGACCGCGACACGGATCTCGTGGGGAGCCGGACGTCGCGCGCCTCTTCGTGTATTCCAGTCGTCGAATCCACGCGACGCACTCTCCGGCTACGGCCTCATGTCCAGCTAGTGCATCGCGCAGTGGTTGGCGCTCGCGACCTCCAGCACCGGCACGGCGAGGACGGAGAGCGAGGCACCCGACGGCAGCTCGCCCGGTGGCGTGAGGACGACGGTGGTAAAGCCGGACTCGAAGAAGTTCAGCTGGGCCGCGGCGTCGATGGTGCCGTCCGGCTTTGCCATGACGTGCACCAGCTTGACGGCCCGGCCATACGGCGCGGTCATGTTCTGCACGGCGTAGGCATCGTACATGGCGCCCGCGGAGAGCCCGCGCG
>JAYUTY010000358.1:0-3987 GCA_043754875.1 Gemmatimonadota bacterium | reverse complement strand
TGCTCTATCGATGAGTGGGATTTCCGGCGGTCGCGACCAATCCATGACGGTACCAATGTAGGGACGTGCCGTGTCATTGCGCCGACGACACGCTCGCCAGCGCCAGCTCGCACTCCGCAATGCCAACGCGATCGCCGATCGCCACACGAATCTCGAGTGCGTTCCCAAGTAGTCCGATCGCATCGCCGTACCGGCCCTCGAGCGCCCGCACCTCCGCCTGGGCCACGATCGCCTCCGCCTCACCATAGCGATCGTCGATCTGCCGCCGCAGCTCGAGGCTCTCGGCCGCGGCGCGCCATGCGTCCACTGCATTTCCCTCGAGCACGTCGGCGCGGGCCGAGAGCCACAGCGCGTGCGCAATACTCCAGCGATCTCCGATCCGGCGCATGCTCGGCAACGTCCGCGCAAGGAGTTCGCGCGCCGTCGCCACGTCCCCGCTGCGCAGTGTCACGTCGACGAGCACGTTCAGCGCGAATGCCTCGAGCCGCTCGTCGTGGAGCTCGCGGTGCACCGCAAGCGCGATGTCGAGGATCTCGCGCGCCTGCCCGAGGTCGCTGGCGCGGCATAGCGTCCACGCCATCGCCGTGCGCATGAATGCCACACCGCGCCGGTCGGCGAGCCCTTCGCGAATCGCGATTGCCGCCCGAAACGAGTCCACCGCTGCGCGTAGGTCACCCTCGCAGTGATTGACGAAGCCAAGGTTGCCGAGCGCCAGTGCGGCAACCCCGTCGCTTGCGATCTGCCGTGCGAGCAGCAGGCACTCCTCGGATCGTCGGCGCGACTCCACGAAGTCACAACGCCGCCAGGCGAGCCAGCCCAGGTCGGCGAGGGCCCGTGCCTCACCGAGCTGGTCGCCGAGCCGACGCCGGACCGCCAGCACCTCGTCAAAATATCGTCCTGCGCTCGCGATATCACCGTTGTTCTGGGCGAGCTGTCCGGCGCCGAGCATGGCGTTGGCACGAAGCGCGTCGGCGTTCGCGGGCGCGTCGAGCGACAGCGCGCGCTCGATCAATTCCCGTCCCTCGGCCAGTCCGCGACGGACCAGCCAGTAGCGCCAGATGGAAGCGACCATCGTCAACGCCGCCAGTGCATCACGCGCAGACACGATACGCGAGAAGGCGCTCACGAGATTCGCATGCTCGGCGCCGAGGGATGCAAGCGCATGACGCTGGCCCGGTCCGGTGAGTTGGCCACCGAACGTGGTGGCGAATGACACGGCCCACTCCCGATGACGTTCGAGCATCCGCGCGGCCAGGTCGTCCGGCGCCGCGCGAAGGCGTTCGAGTGCGAGCTCGCGAACGGTTTCCAGCATGCGCAGCCGCGGCTCGATGGCCCCACTCCCGGGGGACGATGCGTCGTCGCGCATGAGGAAGCTTGCGTCGAGCAATGCCTGGGTGCCGTCAATCGCATCGATGCCGAGGGTACCATCGGCACACACCTGCTCCACGGCCGACAGGGTGCACCCTTCGGCGAAGACGGCGAGCCGTGCGAAGAGGTCCTGCTGCTGTGCCGGCAGGAGTCCGTGACTCCACTCGATTGCATGACGCATCGTCTGGTGCCGCGCCGGCATGTCCCGGGCGCCTCCCGAAAGCAGCTCGAATCCCTTCTCGAGTCGCGCGAGGATCGCGCCTGGGGTCATGATTCGGCAGCGCGCCGCCGCGAGTTCGATGGCCAGGGGCAAGCCGTCGACGCGGGCACAGATGGCCGCGATCGCTGCCAGCGACTCCGGCTCGGCCGCGAAGCCGGGTTGCGCTTCTCGTGCCCGGCTCAGGAACAGCTCCACCGCCGGCGATATCACCTGGCCGGAATCCCCGTCGACGCGTACGGCGAGCGGTGCCACGAAGAATTCGTACTCCCCCCGTACGCCAAGCCGAATGCGGCTCGTCACCAGCACCGAAAGGTGCGGACACGCGGCGAGCAGCCGGGAAATCATCGGCGCCGCGCTGACGATCTGCTCGAAGTTGTCCAGGACCAGGAGCAGGTTCGACGCACCGATGTGCGCCGCAAGCGCCACCGTCGTCGGCATGCCTTCCGCCGGCTGTACATGGAGCACGTCAGCGATCGTGGCTTCGACAGCCGCGGGATCGGTTACCGCGGAGAAGTCCACGAAGTACACACGTTCGAATTCCGCGTCGCATTGCGCGGCCGTCTGTAGCGCGAGCCGCGTCTTTCCGGATCCCCCCGCCCCAGTGAAGGTGACGAGCCGGACGTCCCCATTCGTCAGCAGCAACGACGCGGCGGCCACCTCGCGTTCCCGGCCGATGAGGTTGCCCGGCGGAGTCGGGAACCGTGAGCGATCATGGCGTGCCGTGTCACCGAGTAGCCGCATGAGTTCCGCCGCTGACGAGAGCCGCGACGCCGGATCTTCCACGAGCAGGTGTCGCACGAGGTCGTCGATCCAGGCCGGGACGTCCGGGCGAAGCGAGCGAAGCGCCGGTGGCTCGGTACACCGGCGCGCGAGTAGCGCCTGGACATTCGTCGCGATCCACGGCGGCCGGCCGGCCAGCATCTCGAACAGCACGCAGCCCAGGCTGAACAGGTCGCTCGCCGCGCCGATGTCCTCACCGTGAATCTGCTCTGGGCTCATGTAGGCCGGCGTGCCGAGCGCCGTCCCCGCCTCGATCACCCCTTCCTCCAGCGACGACGATACAAGGCGCGCGATCCCGAAGTCGGCGATGAAGGCATGATCCTCACCGAGGAGCACATTCTCCGGCTTGATGTCGCGGTGCACCACCCCACGCCGGTGCGCGTGATCGAGTGCATCGGCGATCTCGCGCGCAATGCGAATGGCGTCACCAAGCGGAAGCTGTCGTTCACGGGCCAGCCGATCGCGCAGCGACCCGCCATCCACGAAGGGCATCACGTAGTACAGCGTGCCACCGTGCTCACCCGAGTCGTGCAGCGGAAGAATGTGCGGATGCTGGAGTCGCGCCGTGACGAGGATCTCGCGCTCGAGACGATCGCGTCCCACCGCGGCACCGAATTCGGGATGCAGCATCTTGAGCGCCACCGGACGGTCGTGCTTGCGATCGTGTGCCAGAAAGACCACTGCCATCCCGCCGCGCCCCAACTCGCGCTCGATGACGTAGCGATTCTCCACGGACGCGTCGCCCGGCTCCGCCGGCGCATGGCGCAGTTGCTCAGCGATTGCGCGTACCTCGGTGCCAGGCTCGGCATCGAGCTCGGACCGCAGGCGTGCAGCGTACGAGTCGAGCGCGCGCTGCGCGTTCACCCGCTCGCCGGACGCCGCCAGGGCAGAGATCAAGCCGAGATTCGCTCGCGTCTTGAGGGGATCGATGGCCACGAGCCGGCGCCACCAGTCCGCAGCCTTGCGGTGATCGCCATTCGCGTCGGCGTGCCGTGCAAGCTCCTCGATGGCCCGCTCCGCCGCCCGGGCAAGACGCACGCGCTCGAGATCAGCCCAGCGGTCGAAGTCGTCACCGACAGAGACATAGATGCCATCGAGGAACGCTCCGCCGTAGAGATCTGCCGCGAGCTCGAGATCGTTGCGCGCGAGCGCCGTCTCGAACTCGCCGAGGTCGGTGACGATGACGGTGGGATTGAGGCGAAGCACGTCGGTACCGACGACGAGATCGTCCTCGTTCACCGCCTTGCGCAGTGCGTAGAGTGCCTGGGACAGCGCCTGACGGCCGCGTGACTCGTCGACGTCGGTCCACAGGAGACCCAGAAGTTTTTCGCGTGAAAGGCCGCGCGGCCCCCCAACGGCGAGCGCCGCGAGGAGCGCAAGCCTGCGTTTCTGCAGGGCCGCCCCACCCAGTTCGCGCGTGTCGCTCTCGAGGGCAAGGCAGCCTAACGTCTTTAGTTGCAACAACATGACCCCTTACAAAGCCTGTGCGTCCTGCCGCCGCACCCGTCGGGTGAGATTGAGGTGAGATCGGCGCCCGAAATTATCGGCACGTCAGGATCGTGGCAAGAAAGCACCCCAAGCGAGCGGGGCAGACATGACCGCAACGGTGACCGTCACAG
>JAYUTY010000357.1:0-4013 GCA_043754875.1 Gemmatimonadota bacterium | reverse complement strand
TGGTCATTCCTGCGACGGCGTGACATGCGGGATCGTCGGGGCCGAGGTAGGCTTCGGTCTCGACGATTCGGCCGCGTGTGACTCCATCCGGGGTCGTGCACTGAAGCACGGCACCGAGCAGGTCGCGGGCGACCTGCTCGGTGGGTCGATCATAGAAGCTGGTGGAGAGTGGCGCGCCCGGGTGGGAGCGCCGCGCACCATGCGCGGCGTCCCCTCCGGTCATGCGTCGCGCGCCGCGGTCTTCCGGGCACGCGGCTTGGTAGCCGCGGTCTTCTTGGCTGCAACTGGCACCGCGGGCGCACTCTTCGCCGCGACAGCTGCATTCTTGGCGCGCCCCTTGGCTGCAGGCGCCGACTTCTTCGCCGTCGTCTTTGCGGTCGACTTCCGCGCGCCGCCCTTGGCCGCGGTCTTCGCGGTGACTGGTCTCTGCGCGGCATCACCTGATTCCATTGCCGGGGCAGCGCTGAGCTCGGGCACCGACGGCACCGTCGCTGCGGTGGCTGGTGCCGATGTGATTGGAGCAGACGGTGCGGGTGTGGGTGCGGGTGCCCCGGGCGGCGGCGTGGCCGGTGCGTGCGTGGATGATGTGGCGGTGCTGGATGCGACGCCGACGACGCCGATGCTCAACAGATCGGCAGGCGGAGTACCTGGGCGACCACCACGACCGCGCGAGCTCATGCCGCCCCGCGGTGCCATACCTCGCGGCGCGGGAGGTGCCGCGACGGTGACGGGCGCGTTGCTCACCGCCGTCTTGGCCAGCTGCTCAGCCACGCTCTCCGCCTCGACGGCGCGGGCGACCTCGAAGTCGTCGCCGCGACGGCGCAGGTCGACCACGTCGTTGTCGTGCGCGTCCTTGAGGATGCGCGGGAAGTTGCGATCGCTCAGGCTCTCGCTGTCGCGACCGAGGAGCTCGCGGGCCTTGGCGCGAACGACGCCAGCGCGAACTGCCTCGTCTCCCTTCGTCAGATCGGCGATGGAGCGACGGAGCAGATCGAACGCCTCGTCGCGCGTGAGGCGCTCGCCGATGGCGCCGATCGCCTCGACCGGCTCGGTGCGCTCGTTGACCTGCGGTGCACGTGGCGCGCGATCGCCGCGCTCCGGACGGGCGGGCCGCTCGGCACGGGGCGGCCGCGATGGTGCTGCCGGCGCGGCAACGGGCGCCGTCTCAATTGTTGCGTCAGGCGCTGCTTCGATTGCGGGGGCACCGAGATCCGGGGATGCTGCCTCATCGTCGAGGCCTACGTCACCTGCTGCGCGCGGGCGATCGTCGCGGTCACGGCCACGGCCGCGACGGCCGCGACGGCCACGACTGCCGTCGCGCTTGGCGTCGGCACCGATGGCCGAGGTGCCGGGCGCCTCGGTGCGGGCCGCTTCATCGGCAGCGGCGTTCTCGGCGGCGCGGGCGTCGCCCTGGGCACCACTCGGGAGGCCGATCTCGAGTTGACCGTTCTCCAGCTTGGTGGCGGAGAGCAGACCGCGCTGCACGGCGTCCTGCACGAAGCGTGAGAACTTGGCCATGCCGAGATCCTTCTCGTCGAACGAGTTGTCGATCTCCTGCATGACCTGCTTGAGGCGATCGGAGCGCATCACGTCGCCATTGCGCTTCATGCGATTGACCGACTCGCTGACCAGCTCCCACGGGTCCCACTTCTTGGAGGTCTCTTCTTCGTTGCTCTTCACGAGGCCGGCAAGGGCGTTGTAGCTGTAGTACTCGTCGCAGTTCATGACGAGCAGGTCGCTGGACGACTCGCGGATGCCGACGCCGATGACGTACTTGCCGTACTCCTTGAGCTTCGTGACGAGCGAGGCGAAGTCGCTGTCGCCAGAGAGCAGGATGTAGGTGCCGATCTCGGGGCGCGTGAAGACGAGCTCCATCGCGTCGACGGCGAGGCGGATGTCGGTGGCGTTCTTCTTGGACGAGCCGTAGGCCGGCGCCATGATCATGTCGATCGACGACTCGGCGAGCGGCACGATGTACTGCGGGTAGCGGCGCCAGTCGGCATAGGCGCGCTGTACGGCGACCTTGCCCTTGATGATGTCGGAGCCGAGGAGGGTGCGGAGCTCCTTGCCCAGGTCGGAACGGATCCCCATCGTGACGTTGTCGAAGTCGATGAGGAGGGCGGCATTCGGCGCGTGGAGCGAGGGCGCGTAGTTGGCCGAGCCGGCGCGCGAGGCGCTGAGGGCCTGCGGGCCGCGGTGAATGAGCGCGGCGCCAGAGCGCGCCGGTCCATTCCGCGTGTTGCGTGAGTTCATGCGATCCCTTGCGTCATTGGACGCAGGCGTGTGATCGAGCGTCCTTCTCCGGAGGAGTTGGCAGCGCCCGTGCTCGCATCGTGGGGGCGGCTTCGCCCGACTGACGAGTCGGGACGGCACGCTGGCCACGGGAGGAGCGGTTCGCGGTGCGCACGTTCACCGGCTCGCCCCACTGCGCGGATGCGCAGTATTCGAGGGCGGCACCGATCACGGTTGCACCGTCAGAGACTGGTCACCCCTGGCGCCGCGGGCTCTCGAGCTCGCGCCTCCCTGAATGGCCAGATGGAAATGTATGGCGCGATACTGCCGCGCGTAAGGCGCAGCGGACTGAACGCCAGGGTGGATCGCCCAAGTGGCGATCGGTATGTTACCGCAAAACTTCCCTCCTGCCGGTGTCGTACGAGTGTCCGTGAAGCAATTCGGCTTTCGTGCTCGTCTCTTTCTCATCCTGCTCGGCTTCGCGCTCCTACCGACGGTGGTGCTCGCGACGGCGTGGGAGGTGACGGTCGTGCGCGCGCTACCACTGCTCGGCACGACGCCGGCGATGGAGCGCATCGCCGGCACGGGCGTGCGGGCGATCGCCGCCGTCCGGACGCAGCCGCTCACGGGGGAGCAGAGTGCACGGTTGGACGAGCACCAGGTCGCGCTGCGCGAGGGGCTGCTCCGTGGCCAGCAGATGGAGTACCTGATGCGAAGACGCGCGCCCGTGGCCGCCGCGCTCGTGGCGCTCTCGGTCACTCTCGTGCTCACGCTGATCGCATCGCGGGTGGCCGGTCATCTCAGTCGCAACCTGAGCCGCCCGCTGAGCGAGCTCGTTGGGTGGACGGCGACGATCGAGCGGGGCGAGCCACTGCCGACGACACCGCCCCGGCGAGGCGCGCCGGAGTTCGTCGTGCTGCGTGAGCGGATGCGGGAGATGGCAGCGGAGCTGCGCGCGGGACGCTCGCGCGCGCTCGAGGCGGAGCGGGCGACGGCGCTGCGCGAGTCGGCGAGGCAGGTGGCGCACGAGCTGAAAAACCCATTGACGCCAATTCGATTCGCGGTCTCGCGGCTGCGGCGTGACGCTCCTGCGTCGCTGCAGGAGACGATCGATGTGCTGGAGGCGGAGTCGAAGCGGCTGGAGGAGATGGCGCGCAGCTTCGCGCAGTTCGGCCGGCTGCCGGAGGGACCACGCGCGCCGGTGGATCTGGGCGAGATGGTGCGCGCCGTCGCGCGCTCGGCGGTGCCGCCCGAGCGCGCGCTCGTGGTGGACGTGGCGCCGGACGTGCCCATGGTGCCCGGGCACGTGGACGCGCTCGGGCGTGCGCTGACCAACGTGCTGCTCAACGCGGTGGAGGCGAGCGAGGCGTCGTCGCCGATCGCGATCCGCGTACAGCGCGCGGCGCGGCACGAGCGGTCGATGATCTGCGTGGCCGTGGAGGATCGCGGCGCGGGAATCAGCCAGGCACGCCTGCCGCACATCTGGGAGCCGTATGTGACGCACAAGGCCGGGGGGACGGGGCTCGGGCTGGCCATCGTGCGACAGACGGTGCTCGCGCACGAGGGAGAGGTGACCGTGGAGAGCGTGCAGGGCGAGGGAACGACAGTCCGATTGTTTCTGCCGGCATTCCCGCCGGATCACGTGCCAGGAGATAGCGATGGTGATTAGTGGAGTGCTCGTGCCGATCGTGATGTTCGCGATGGTTCCCATCACGGCGATCGGGGTGCCACTGGCGCGGGCGTATGCGCGCCGGCTGGAGCGAGGACCGATGTCGACCGAC
>JAYUTY010000356.1:0-4015 GCA_043754875.1 Gemmatimonadota bacterium | reverse complement strand
AAGGCGAAGTCGGCAAGACGGGCGTTGCGATATCGAGCCTCGCGGACATGGAGGTGCTGTTCGACGGCATCCCGCTCGACGAAGTGTCCACGTCGATGACGATCAACGGCCCCGCGCCGATCCTCTGGGCCTTCTACATCGCCGCGGCCGAGAAGCAGGGAGTGCCGAGCACGCAGCTCCAGGGGACGATCCAGAACGACATCCTCAAGGAGTACATGGCGCAGCACGCCTGGTGCTTCCCGATCGAGCCGGCGCTGCGTCTCATCGTCGACTGCTTCGAATGGGGCGCCACGCACGCGCCGCGGTGGAACACCGTGTCGATCTCCGGCTATCACATCCGCGAGGCTGGTGCAACGGCGGCGCAGGAGCTGGCGTTCACGCTCGCGGACGGCTTCACGTACGTGGAGCGCGGCATCGCGCGCGGCATGAAGGTGGACGACTTCGCGCCGCGGCTCTCGTTCTTCTGGGACATCCACAACGACTTCTTCGAGGAGATCGCGAAGCTGCGCGCGGCGCGGCGCATCTGGGCCCGCCACATGAAGGAGCGCTACGGCGCGCGCAGCGCCAAGTCGCTGCTCATGCGCTTCCATTCCCAGACGGCGGGAGTGACGCTCACCGCGCAGCAGCCGATGAACAACGTCGTGCGCGTCGCGTACCAGGCGCTCGCCGCGGTGCTCGGCGGCACGCAGTCGCTGCACACCAACTCGATGGACGAGACGCTCGCGCTCCCGACCGAAGCGGCGGTGCAGGTGGCGCTGCGCACGCAGCAGGTGCTCGCCTACGAGACCGGCGTTCCCAACGTGATGGACCCGCTCGGCGGCTCCTACTACGTGGAGGCGCTCACCGACCAGCTCGAGGCCGAGGCCGAGGCGCTGTTCACGGAGATCGAGTCGATCGGTGGTGTGGTGCAGGGACTCGAGCAGGGCTGGTTCCAGCGCAAGATCCACGAGAGCGCCGCGCGCCAGCAGTGGGAGATCGAGCAGCACCGCCGCGTCATCGTTGGGGTCAACGAGTTCGTCAGCAACGAGGACGCGCTCGAGATCCCGCTGCTCAGGATCGGGGCAGAAGTCGATCGCGATCAGCGCGCCCGCCTCGCGAAGGTGCGCGCCGAGCGCGACAACGTGCTCTGCACGGCGCGGCTGGATGCGTTGCGCGAGGCAGCGCGCGGGACGGAGAACGTCTTCCCGCACATCCTCGACTGCGCGCGGTCGTATTGCACGCTGTTCGAGATCCGGCGCGCCCTCGAGGACGTCTTCGGCGCGTACCGCGAGCCAGTCTTCTTCTGACACCGGCGCGTAAGAAGCCAGCCGGCGCAGCGTCCGCGAGGACGGATTGGTGGGCCTCGTACTTCGACGCCCACTACCTGCTCGAGTACCAGCCGATCTTCACGCAGGAGCGCGACCGTCAGGAGGTCGCGCGGCTGATCGACATCCTCGCGCTGCCGAGCGGCTCGCGCATCCTCGACGTGCCGTGCGGACAAGGGCGCCACGCGCATCCGCTCGCCGAGGCCGGCTATCGCGTGGATGGTCTCGACTACTCGTCCCACCTGATCGAGGTGGCTCGGGAGCGGGGGATGGGTCCCACGCTGAAGTACACGCGCGGCGACATGCGGAAGCTGCCCTCCAGGTGGACAGGCCGGTTCGACGCGGTCGTCAATCTGTTCACGTCGTTCGGCTTCTTTACGGCGGCATCCGACGATGCACTGACGATCGCCGAGTTCGCCCGTGTGCTGAAGCCGGGCGGGACGCTCGTCTGGCATGGCGGAAGTCGCGACGGGGTGATGGCCAACTTCCTCGCGCGCGACTGGTGGAAGAGCGACGACGGAACGATGATCGGGCACGAGCGCGCCTTCGATCCGCTCTCGGGGATCCTGTCGATCCGCACGGCGTGGGAGGGGCCGTCGGGGAGCGGGACGCGAGAGCACCGGATCCGCCTCTACACGGCGTCGCGCCTCGCTGAGCTGTGCCTCGACGCGGGGCTCGTGGTGGAAGAATCGTACGACGGCTTCCGCGACCGGCCTCTCACGCGCCGCTCGGGCGAGATGCTGCTCGTGGCACGCAAGCGCGAGTTGCCGCGCTCCCGCCGCATCCGCTAGCTTCTCAGGCTGGAGCGCAGCCGCCGCGGGTTCGCCCGGAGGCGCGTCATCCAGCTCTCGACATCACTGAATGCCGTCCTCGACGTGACTATGCGTCCGATTCGTGTTTTGGTTGCCAAGCCGGGCCTCGACGGCCACGATCGCGGAGCGAAAGTCGTCGCCGCCGCGCTGCGCGACGCCGGCATGGAAGTCATCTACACCGGCCTGCACCAGACGCCGGAGATGATCGCCACCGCGGCTGTCCAGGAGGACGTCGACGTCGTCGGCCTGTCGATCCTCAGCGGCGCGCACATGACGCTCTTTCCCCGCGTGCTCGCGCTGCTCAAGGAGCAGGGGCGGGACGACGTCCTGATCACGGGTGGCGGCATCCTCCCCAGGGAGGACATGGAGGCGCTCCAGGCGATGGGCACCGGGCGTCTCTTCGGACCTGGCACGCCGACATCCGAGCTGGTGCAGTACATCAGGGACTGGTTCGCCGAGCGCTCACGGCAGGAAGTCTGACGACGCCGTGACCAGACTCCGTGAGCTGAGCGCCGACCTCCGCGCGCTCGAGGACCGCCTGCGGCTCGGCGGTGGCAGGGACAAGATCGAGAAGCAGCACACGCAGGGAAAGCTCACCGCACGCGAGCGCGTCGAGGGGCTGCTCGACGCCGGCTCCCGCTTCGTCGAGCTCGGCCTGCTCGTCGCGTACGACCAGTACGAAGGCCAGGCTCCGGGCGCCGGCGTCATCACGGGCTTCGGCATCGTGCATGGTCGTCCGGTCGTCATCGTCGCCAACGATGCGACGGTCAAGGCGGGCTCCTGGTGGCCCGAGACGATCAGGAAGATCCTCCGCGCGCAGGAAGTCGCGATGCGATGCCGGATTCCGATTGTCTACCTCGTCGATTCGGCCGGCGTGAACCTGCCGTACCAGGGTGGCGTCTTCCCCGGGCAGTACGGTGCGAGCCGCATCTTCTACTACAACTCGATCATGCGTCGCTACCTGCGGATCCCGCAGCTCGCGGCCGTGATGGGGCAGTGCATCGCGGGAGGCGCCTACTTGCCGGCGCTCTCGGACCTGATCGTCATGGTGAAAGGCTCGTCGTTCATGGGGCTGGGCGGCCCCAACCTGGTCAAGGGTGCAACGGGCCAGACGATCGACGGCGAGACGTTGGGCGGCGCGGTGACGCACACGCAGGTCAGCGGCGTCGCGCATTACGCGGTGGACGACGACCGTGCCTGTCTCGCCAAGCTGCGCGACCTGATCGAGCAGCTCCCGCCCGAGTCGCGTCCGGCGCACGTCGCGCCGGCCGCCGGTGGCGCACCGGCCGACGCGCTCTACGAGCTGCTTCCGACCGATCACCGCATGTCCTACGACATGCACGCGATCCTGCGCGTGCTCGTCGACGATGGCCGCCTCGACGAGTTCCAGGGCGAGCTGGCCAAGGAGATGATCTGCGGCGACGCGCGCATCAACGGCATCGCCGTCGGTGTGATCGCGAACCAGCGCGGACTCGTCAAGGGACGCGCCGGCGAGAAGCCGCGCTTCGGCGGGATCGTCTACGCCGAGAGCGCCGAGAAGGTGGCGTTCTTCATCGAGCGGTGCGACAGGCAGGGCATTCCGCTGCTCTTCGTGCAGGATGTGTCGGGCTTCATGGTCGGTCCCGAGTCCGAGCATGAAGGGGTGATCCGCTCCGGGGCGCGCTTCGTCGAGGCGATGGCCACCGCGCGCGTTCCCAAGCTCGTGCTCACCGTGAACCATGCGTCGGGTGCGGGCTACTACGCGATGGCGGGCCAGGGCTTCGATCCCGACTTCATCTTCTCGTGGCCGACTGGCCGCATGGCGGTGATGGAAGGCGAGGCCGCCGTGCAGGCCGTGCATGGGCCGGCGCTCGCGCGAGCCGCGCAGAGCAAGCAGCCGCTCGACGCCGAGACGCAGCG
>JAYUTY010000355.1:0-4028 GCA_043754875.1 Gemmatimonadota bacterium | reverse complement strand
CGGACTTCTCGGCCCCTTCGCCCATCGATGCGGAAGAGGAGGGTACCTCCCTCCAGGAGGAGGAGAAGGCGACCGAGCTCTCGGCCGAGCAGCTCAAGAGCTATCTGGAGAACTTGCTGCCGGAAGACTTTGGGAAGTTCAATCCGTAGCCGCAGCACTCGTCGTTGTCGCGTCCGCGGCACTCTCATCGCGCTCTACGCCGGCGCGATTGCGGCACTGCTCGTCCCGTCGGCGACCGCGTTCACGCAGTCGCTCGCCGACTCCGCCATGACGACCACCCCGCCGACCGCCGCGGTCGCGAGCGGACGAGTCGTGATCCCTGGACGCGAGCGCGAGATTCCTGTTCCAGGGCTCGTCGTCACGCTGCACCGCGTCGGTTCCGATACGGCGGGTCCGCTGGATTCCGTCGCGACTGACGCACAGGGGCGCTACACGCTCCGCTATCGGCGCTTCGGTCGTGAGGACGCCGTCTACTTCGCCGCCACCGTCTATCGCGGCATCGCGTACTTCTCGGACCCCATCCGCGGCGCGCAATCCTCCGGTCCGGCTGGCGAGATCACCGTGTTCGACACGACGAGCCGCGGGGTCTCGCTCCACGTGCAGGGGCACCACATCGTCGTCAGCGCGCCCGGCCCAACGGGCGGCCGCGACGTCGTCGAAGTGTACGAGCTCTCCAACGACACGACGCTCACACTCGTTGGACGTGACTCGCTCACCGCAGTGTGGAGCGCCCCGATGCCGCGCGGCGCGACACGCTTTGCGGGCGGCCAGGGCGACGTCGCACCAAGCGTGATCGCCCAGCGCGGCGGCCGCGCCATCGTCCTCGCGCCTTTTGGGCCAGGGGTGAAGCAGCTCAGCTTCAGCTACACGCTCGCCCCTGGCGACTTCCCCTTCTCGCACGTCGTCGAGGAGCCGACTAGTGTGCTGGAGGTGCTGCTCGAGGAGCGCACCGCCCAGGTGCGCGGCGCTGCGCTCCGCTCCATGGACACCGTCAGCACGCAGGGACGCACCTTCAAGCGGTTCCTCGCCCAGGATGTCGCCAGGGGAGAGGCGGTGCGCATAGACGTGCCGGCCGCGTCGTCCGACACGCGCGCTCGCGTGCTGGTGGGACTCGCGGTGCTGATCGCCGCCACGATGACGGCGGCCTTCGCCCGGGCGATGATGCATCGTCGGCCCCATCAGCGCGCCTCTGCGTCGCCCCACTCTCCACGGCCGGCGGCAATCGAGTCGGAGGCGTTGCTCGCGGCGATCGCGGCGCTCGATTCGTCGCGCGAGTCCGGCACGGCCGTCGACGACGACGCGGGCTACTCTGCGCAGCGCGCAGCGCTCAAGGCACGCCTCGCCGCGGCGCTGGCCAACGAGGGTAGCGCAGGTCGTACGACGTCGCGGACGTAGCGCGGTATATCTTTCGGCATGGCGCTGCTCGCGACCGACGCGATTGTCCTCCATGCCTTCGACTATCTCGAATCGTCGCGCATCCTCCGCCTCGTCACGCGTGACGGCGGGGTGCGTAGCGCGCTCGCCAAGGGAGCGCGCCGGTCGTCACGGCGATTCGGCAGTGCCCTGGATCTGTTCGCGCAGGGGAGCGCGCAGCTCTACGCGAAGCCCGGCCGAGATCTGGATACGCTGAGCGGTTTCGACGTCGTCCAGTCTCGGGCCTCCCTCGGCGAGGACATGGGTCGCTTCGCCGGCGCGTCCGCGATCGCCGAGCTGGTGCTGCGCTTCGGCCGCGACGCCGCCGACAGCGGTCTCTTCGACGCCGTCGCCAGTGCGCTCGACCGGCTCGCGATTGCGCCATCAGACGCCGCCCTCACCGCCACTCTCGCCAGCGCCTGGCACATCGTCGCCGAGCTCGGCTTCGCCCCTGCGCTCGACGTCTGTGGGGAGTGTCACGCCGACCTGGATCCAGTGGCGACGGTGATGTTCAGCCATGCGGCAGGCGGGGCGCTCTGCGCTCGCTGCGCACGTCTCGCCCCGGCGGGCCGTGTCCTCCCGGCGGTGGTCCGCGACACGCTGCGTCGTTTCGTCGCCGGCGAGAGTGGGCTGCCGCTCGGCGACGCGGAAACGCGCGCGCACCAGCGGCTGCTGCGCGAATTTCTCGCCGAGCATCTCACCGACGGTCGCCCCCTCCGTGCGCTGGAGCTGTGGGAAGAGCAGCGATGGTGATGGCGGTGATATCGACGACCGTTCTCGGTACACGGCGACTTCGCACTGCGGCCGCCGGCGCGCGATGATCCTCGGCACTGCCGGTCACATCGATCACGGCAAGACCACGCTCGTAAGGGCGCTCACCGGAGTCGACACCGATCGCCTGCCCGAAGAGAAGCGGCGAGGGATCACCATCGAGCTCGGCTTCGCTCCGTTGGTGCTCTCGGAGCTCGGCACGGTCGGCGTCGTGGATGTGCCCGGGCACGAGGCGTTCGTCCGCACGATGGTGGCCGGCGCGGCCGGCATCGATGTGGCGCTGCTCGTCATCGCCGCGGACGAGGGAGTCATGCCGCAGACGCGCGAGCATCTCGCGATCCTGTCACTGCTTGGCGTCTCCCTGGGTGTGGTTGCGCTCACGAAGCGCGAGCTGGTCGATGCGGACTGGCTCGCCCTCGTCGAGGATGACGTACGCGCCACCCTCGCCGGGAGCCCGCTTGTCGATGCACCGATTGTCGCCGTCTCGGCAGTCACCGGCGAGGGAATGCCGCAGCTCAGGGAGGCGCTCTGCGATGTGCTTCGCACTGTGCCCGCGCGTCGGAGCGACGCCGACTTCCGGTTGCCCATCGACCGCGCGTTCACTGTGAAGGGTACCGGAAGCGTCATCACAGGCACCGTCTGGTCGGGGGCACTGGAGCGGGAAGCGTCGGTTCGAATCCTCCCGAGCGACGAGCAGGTGCGGGTCCGTGGCATCCACGCACACGGGTTTGCAGTGCCGCGCGTTCAGGCGGGCGATCGCGCCGCGCTGGCGCTGGCCAACATCGATGTCGCGGCGCTGGACCGCGGCGCGGTCGTGGTGCAGGGGAGTGCTTGGCGCGCGACTCGGGTGCTGCGTGCGGACGTCGCGCTCCTCCCCGATTGCGACGTCGAGCTTGGCCCGCGCACGCGAGTCCGGCTGCACCTCGGCACGAGCGAGGTCGGCGCGCGCCTCGTCGTCCGTGATGCGGAGCTGGTCGGAGGGGCACACCTTGCCGCGCGCCTCGTTCTCGATGCGCCGATCGTCGCGCGCGCCGGCGACCGGTTCGTGATTCGATCGGCGTCGCCCGTCGCGACGCTCGGGGGCGGCGTCGTGACGGACCCGCACGCACCGGCGCGCGCCCGGCCGTGGCCAGGCGTGGGTCTCTCCGTGCTCCAGCGCCTCGAGCTCCTGACCCGCGAAGCTGGGGCCGATGGGGTCGTGATTGGCGAGCTTCCGGTGCGGGTCGGCATCGCGCGTAGCGAGGTGGACGAGCTCGTTCGAGCACTTGCCGGCTGGCAGGTCGGCGCTCGGCTGCTGCACGGTGAGATGCTCGTCCGGCTCGAGGAGCATGCGCTCGAGGCACTCGAACACTTTCACGAGTCGCAGCCGCTGGAGGAGGGGGCACCCATTCAGTGGCTTCGCTCGCGTCTTCCTGCGCCCGACGACGTCGCGTCGGCGGTGCTGGTGCACCTCCAGCAGGCGGGGAGAATCGCGATATCGAAAGGCCTTGCTCGTCGCGCTGGTCACGTTCCGACGCTTGGCGCCACGGAGCAGGCGCTGCGGGAGAACCTCCTCCAGAAGCTGCTCGAAGCGGGAAACGAGCCTCCCTCTACGGATGAACTCGCTATCAGCCTCTCGGCAACTAGTGCAGCGATTCAGGGGATGCTTCGGCTACTCGGGCGGGAGCAGAGGGTCGTGGCCGTCGAAGCCACGCGATGGTACTCGCACGAGGCGCACAGGGCGCTCGTGGCGCGGCTGCGCGGCGGAATGGAGCCGGATCGATGGTACTCGGCTGGGGAGCTCCGAGACTTGCTTGCCTTCACGCGTAAGTTCCTCATACCCTTCCTAGAGCATTGTGACCGCG
>JAYUTY010000354.1:0-4034 GCA_043754875.1 Gemmatimonadota bacterium | reverse complement strand
GTGATGCTCCCCGTGCTGCCGCTGACGGCAGTGGTCGTGAGGGCGAGGGCGGCGGTCGCGTTACTCGCGCCGGTGCCAGATCCGGTGACGGTGATCGTGCCGGTGCTGGCGGCTGTGCCCGCCGCGGCTGTCACCGTCAGCGTCGCGCTGGTGCCGGTGACGCTGGCCGAGGAGAGCGTGGCGGTGACGCCGGTTGGCGCGCCGCTGACAGCGAGGTTGACGGCACCCGTGAATGCGCCTGTACGGGCGATGGTGATGGTGCTCGTCCCGCTCGCGCCGGCAGCGACCGAGAGCGTGGCCGGCGAGAGCGCGAGCGTGAAGGCGCCGCTGGCCGTCGGCGCCTGGACCGTGAGGGCGTAGGCGGCCGTCCGGTCAGTCACGCCCGTGCCCTTGGCGCGCACCGTCAGCGTGGATGGTCCGGCGACCGCTGCCGACGTCGCCGTCAGCGTCGCCGTGGAGGTGGTGGCACCCGCGGCGATCTGCGCCGGGCTGAATGCTGCTGTCACACCGGCCGGCAGGCCCTCGACGCTCAGGTCGACTGGGCCGGAGAAGCTGCCTGTGCGCGCCACGGTGACCGCGACAGTCGCGGTGCCGGCGGGTGCGATGGAGCCGGACGAGTTGGCGAGGGAGATCGAGATCGCGCCCGGATCGACGACCGCGTCACCCGAGCCGCTGCCGCCGCAGGCGCTCAAAGTCGCGAGAATGACGAGGGCGGCGAGCGCGCCGCGACGGCGCGCGGACCAGGTCGCGAGCGAGGTGTGACGAGGCTGCATGAGTGGGAATGCTCCAGGTGGGAATGGCGCGCGGGCGCGCGGTAGGACGTGACCCGCACATCCTACGGCGGTGCCGTTCCCTATCCGTTCCCTGGGCGTGACTCCGCGTAACCTCTTTTGGTATTTGATGTTAGCACGCTAAACGCTGCTGCTCGTCACCATCCGGGCTGCTACCATGGCCGGCCAGGACGTCACGATGCCGCACCGCGTGTCGACGACTCGAAACAGTTGTGTGGCACGCTCTCGACAGGTCACGCCGATGCGGGAGCCGACCACGGACATCGGTCATCAGTGCGGGGCGCGGCACGAATCATTCGGTCGCCCAACGTGTTTGCTCTCCGCTACCATCCTTCACATCCCTGGCCGGCGATCGGTCGCCAGGCATCGACCACGACTACGGAGTCCCATGCTTGATCGTGCAACGCGACGCGCCCTCCTCCCTGCCCTCCTGCCACTCGCGATGCTCTGCGTCGCCACCAGCTCGCTCGAGGCGCAGCGCAGCAGAGGCGGCGGACGCGGCCAGCGCGGCCGCGCCGCCCAGGAAGAGGTCAATCCCTTCTCGTTCACCGTGTTCGCCGGCGCTGCCATCCCGGTTGGTGACGCGGCCGACGCGTTCAACACCGGCTACATACTCGGCGCGGCTGGGGACTATCGCCCCGACCCGCTGTCGCCGCTCGGCTTCCGACTCGAGGCCTCGTACACCGATCTGGGCGCCAAGGGGCTCTCCGGCACGGGCATCAGTGCAAAAGGAACCGAAGCCGGCGCGAACCTGAACCTCGTCCTCTGGGCACCGACGACGTCGCAGAGCACGGTGGCGCCCTACGTCACCGGTGGCGTGAACTACGCTCGTCTCGAGGCACGGGCCAGCCAGGGCAACACGACCGTCTCCCAATCGCAGAACCACGTCGGCTTCAACGTGGGCGGCGGCCTCGATCTCCCGCTGAGCGGCTTCGCCGTGCGGCTCGACGCCCGGTTCAAGCAGATCTCCAGCGGCGACACCCAGTTCCGGACCATCCCGATCACGGTCGGCATCCGCTTCTGATCGTGATGCACGACCGCTGACCCACCGCGCGCGGTGGCGCTCGAACGAGCCTACGCGCGCGGCAGCGTCAACGTGAAGGTGGAGCCCTTGTTCACCTCGCTCTTCAGCGTGATCTCGCCGCCCATCGCGCGCGCGAGGTCACGACTCATCGCGAGGCCGAGCCCCGTGCCGCCCTGCGTGGACGTGTAGGCGCGCTGCACCTGCACGAACGGCTCGAACACCGACAGCTGCTTGTCGGGCGGGATGCCGATCGCCGTGTCGACGATGTGGACGTCCACCATGCCGTCGCGCGCCTCTGCGTCCACGGTGATGCTCCCCCCGCGCGGCGTGAACTTCATCGCGTTCGACAGAAGGTTGAGCAGCACCTGGCGCGCTTTCTCGGCATCGGCGCGGGCGGCGAGGTCGCGAATGCGGGTCCGCCGGTACTCGACCCCCTTCTCCTGCATCTGTGGCTCGAGCAGGATGTCCACCGCCGTGACGAGCGTCTCCACGGAGATCGGCTTGACGTCGAACGTGACGCGGCCAGCCTCCAGCTTCGCAAAGTTGAGCACGTCGTTGATCAGGCCGAGCAGGTGCGCTTCACTGTTGCGGATGCGGGCGAGTGCGCTGCGCTGCGCCTCGTTGATCGGGCCGTGGATCCCCAGCTCGAGCAGCTGGGCATAGCCGCCGATCGCGTTGAGCGGCGTGCGCAGCTCATGGCTCATCACGGCGAGGAAGTCCATCTTGGCGCGGTTGGCCTGCTCCGCCTCCTCGCGAGCGGCTCGCTCGCTCGCGAGGAGGCGCCGGAACTCCGTCACGTCAGTCGCGGCCACCAGGCGGAGCTTGCGGCCGTCGGGCGGACGCCCCAGCGAGACCGACTGAAAGTCCCATGTGCGCAACGCGCCGCCCCGAGTGCGCACCTGTCGCTCGCCGAGCGCGCGCGGCATGCCGAGCGTGGGGTCACCCGATTCCATGTCGTCGCGGATCAGTGAGTCCGTGCCCGATGCGTCATCCCCGTCGGCGCGGATGCGCCACTCGTCGGTCGTCGTCAGCTCCTCGGGGCTGTAGCCGCTCAGCTCCGCCCACGCGTGGCTGAGCTGCGGGATCGCGCCATCCTGGGCGTGCAGCATGAGCGGGTACGGTGCGGCGAGCACCGCGGCGCGCAGTCGCGCTTCGCTCTCGCGCAGCCCTTCGGCCGCCGCCAGCCGCTGCGCGATCGAGTCGCGCACATCGTACTGGCGTGCCCGCGCCCGGAGCGCCGAGCGGAGCGTGGTGACGAGCGTCGCCACGCGCACGGGGCGCTCGAGCAGCGTCACGTTGCCGCGGCCCGCGAGCTGCACCACACCGGCCGGGATCGCATCCGAGAGCTCACCCTGCGCGAGCAGGACGACCACCGGCAGGTCGGACCACGGCGGCTGGCGCTCCAGCGTCGACGCGAACGCATCACGAGCCGTTCGGCCCAACGCCTCTTCGGCGATCAGCGCGACCCCGACGCCGCTCTCGATGCATCGAGTCACGTTCGCCATGTCCGTGCAGACCACGGCCTGAAGGCCGGCACGCTCCAGCATCTGCTTCGCGAGTCGCCCGTCACCCCCGCTGGGCGCGAGGATGACGACGGCCTGCGAACGATCCTCTGCGGTCGGCAACGGCTCAGATCGCGGGGGTGCCCGCCATCAGCGGCTCGCGCGAGCCGTGATACTCCGGCACGCCGGTGAGCACGCCCTCGAACTCCTGCAGCGGGTCGCCGATCACGAGCCCGCCCTGGTCGATCCGGCACTCGCGGATCGTCTTCTCGTGTACCCCGCTTCGCTTCTCGACCACGGAGATCGCGTTGCGCACGGAGCCCTGGAACTCGAAGTAGCGGAGCAGCACCACGGTGTCGGCGAGATAGCTCACCTCGGCCGTCTCGTCCACCGGTCCGCCGAAGATGCCGCGCTGCACGAGCGTGAGGATGCTCGTCACGCCGCGATTGGCGAGGTAGCTCAGCAGCTCATGCAACTGCACGCCGAGCAGTCGCTCAGCGGGCATGGCGTTCATGTAGCCGTTGATCGAGTCGATCACGACGAGCGTGACGCCATCCGTCTCCACCGACTGGACGACGCGGTTGGCGAACTCCCCGGGTGACATCTCGGTCGGCTCGATCTGGCAGATCGACAGCCGGCCGTCGGCGATCGCGCCGTCGAGCTCCATGCCGAGCCCGGACGCGCGCATGCGAAAGGTCGTGATGCGCTCGTCGAACA
>JAYUTY010000353.1:0-4035 GCA_043754875.1 Gemmatimonadota bacterium | reverse complement strand
GGACGATCGTCGCGGAGCTGATGTCTGGCAGCTGAAGCAGCGCCTCGCGCACCCCGGGGCCGACCGCGCCGTCCACGCTGATCGCCGCCAGTGCGTCTCCCCCCTGTGCCAGCCGCGCCTGATGATATTCGGCGATGTTGACGCGATTGTCGCCGAGCAGCGTCCCCACGCGTCCGATCACGCCAGGCACGTCGTTGTTGGTGAGAATCACCAGCGTGTCGCGCGGTGTCACGTCCACATGGAATCCGCCGATCCGCGTCAGTCGCGCCGGCGACCCATCGGGCGCCACTCCCGCCACGGCGAGCTCCTGCATCCCACCGCTGAGGCTCACCTGCACGGCAGCTGGATGTCCCAACGAGGCGGATTCAGAGCACGAGAGTTCGATGCCGCGCGCCTCGGCCAGCGAGCGCGCGTTGATCAGGTTGAGTCGCTCCACGTCGATCGCACCCTCGAGCACTCCCGCCGCCGCAGCGGCGAGCAGTGCATCCGACGCCCCGGCCAGGTCCGGCCCGCAACGCAGCGAGAGCCGCTGGATCGCCCGCACGCCGCGGTCGGCGAGGATCGCCCGCGCCACCGCCGCCGCGCGTCGCGCGACGTGCAGCGCGGGCTGCAGCTTGCGCCAGTCGCCCGAGCCAGCCCCCGCGACGTTGATGGAACGCGAGAGCTCGTTGTGCAGCAGTGCATCGCGCACCGCGGCGCACGCGTCAACCGCCACGTTGCGTTGCGCCTCGGCCGTCGACGCGCCGATGTGCGGCGTGAGCAACGTGTTCGGTGCGGTGCGCAACGGATGCTCGGCGCCGAGCGGCTCCTTGGTGAACGCGTCCAGGATGGCGCCGCGCAGCTGGCCGCTCTCCAGCGCCTGCGCGAGCGCGGTCTCGTCGATGATCCCGCCACGCGCCATGTTCACCGCCACCGCGCCACTCTTCAAGCGGGCGAGCTCGCGTCGCCCGATCATCGCCTCCGTCTCATCCGTCAGCGGCGTGTGCACCGTCAGGATGTCCGCCCCGTCCAGCGCCTCTTCGAGCGTGGCCGCGCGGCGAATCTTCAGGCCGCGAAACCGCTCTTCTCCCACGTACGGGTCGTAGCCGACGACGTCCATCCCGAAGGCGAGCGCTCGCGTCGCGACCTCGCTCCCGATGCGTCCCACCCCGACGATGACGAGCGTCTTCCCCTTGATCTCGCTGCCGAGGAGCTGCGCCCGCTCCCATCGTCCCTCGCGCATGCTCGTCGCCGCGCGGGGCAGGTGGCGCAGCAGCCCGAGCAGCGTGCCGAAGAACAGCTCCGCCACGGCGATCGTGTTCCCGGCCGGCGCGTTGATCACCGCCACGCCGAGCGATGTCGCGGCATCGAGCGCGATGTTGTCGACGCCGACCCCAGCCCGTCCTACGACGCGCAGCCGCGTCGCTCGTGCGAGCAGCTCGGCCGTAATGCGCGTCGCGCTCCGCCCGACGAAGGCATCGTAGTCGCCGATCCGCTCGAGCAGCTCCGCCGCCGGCAGCGTCGGGACCTCATCCACGATGAACGAGGGCTCGGCGGTGAGCAGGGCGACTCCGTCGGCGTCGATGTCGTCGGTGACGAGAATGCGGAAGGGCACAGGTAGTCGCGAGAGAGAGTACACGGCAAGCTGACGGGACGGCCCGCGGTCGGCAAGCCGTGTGAAATCGAGGCGCCACGCGCATATTCGGATGCATGGCACCCGTCACGCGCCGCGACCGCCTCGTGGACCTCGCCGCGCTTCTCCTCGTCCTCGCAGGAATCGCGCTCTGCCTCGTCGGCAATGCGCGCATGCAGGAGATCTCGCGCTATACCTTCCAGCACCCGGGCCCGCGCACGGTCTCCGCGCTCACCGCCGCCGACCACGCGAGGTACCTGGCGTATGGCGGGGTGGCGACGGTGGTCGCGGGTGTGGCGGTCGGGTTGGGCGCGGCGCTCCGGGTCATAAAACGCCGCTGAAGAAGTGCCACTGCAGTAATGGGTAACTACGTATTACTCGGTACTCGGACTGGCATACGGCCCCCTAGAATGCCTGGCGAGATCGCCTGGCGCATGAGCTGCCGGGCCACGACTCGCATCTACCTCATCCGACCTCGGACAGCCTCGGAGCAGCGGCACCGCGATCGTCCAAGCACAGCCCTGCATTCTAGGGGCCGGTCTGCCAGGCCGAGTACCGTGTCCTACGTAGTTACCCGTGTGCTGCAGCGGCAGAGCAGTACCGAGTACTGCAGCGGCCGATCTCAAATCGTCATCGCCCCTTCACAAACCACCACCGTCCCTCCCCCCACCCGCACCCCCGTCACCTCCCCCGCCACGACATCCGCCTCGACCTCGACAATGCTGGGTCGCCCCATCTCGAACCCCTGCTCGACCCGCCACCGCAGCATCCCGTCCCTCCGCTCCGAGCGAGCCGCGAGGTAGCCCGCGAGCGCCGCATTCGCGCTTCCCGTCGCCGGATCCTCGGGCACACTGACTCCCGGTGCGAACATCCGCGCGTGGAAATCGGAGCCTGCCCGCTCGCCACCGTGCGCGAAGACGAAGATCTCCGGCGCCCACGTTCCCGCGAGCGTCTCCTCCCAGAGGTCGATCTTCACGCGCGACCGCGCGACCGCTCCCAGGTCCCGCACCGGGACGAACAGGAATGGCAGTCCGCACGACAGCGCCTGCGGCTGCCACTTGCCACCCAGCAGATCCTCCGCGCCAAGTCCCAGCACCGCAGCCAGCGCCGCCGCGTCCGGCGGTGGCGGCCCGATCTCCGGCAGCTTCGCCACCGAGAGCTGACAGAACTCCGGCACTCCACCGCGCGAGCGGATGCTCACCGGCACCGGGCCCACCCCTTCCTCGAACACGATCTTCGTCAGGTCACCCGTCAGCGAAATCTCCCCGATCGATGCCAGCACGTGCGCCGTCCCCACCGTCGGATGGCCGGCGAACGGCACCTCGCCGCCTGGCGTGAAGATGCGCACGTGACGCGTGTTCGCCGCGTCGCGCGCCGGAAGCACGAACGTCGTCTCCGAGTAGTTGAACTCTCGCGTGATCGGGAGCATCAGCTCATCCGGGATCCCGCGCGCATCCGGAAACACGGCCAGCTGATTGCCGCCGAACCGCTCGGCGGTGAAGACGTCGCAGGTCAGGTAGCGGAACTGGGTCATGTGAGGAGTCCAGCGCCCCGCGCTACTTCTCGTCCATGAACGGATACCGGAAGTCCGTCGGCGGGGAGAACGTCTCCTTCACGCTCCGCGCGCTGGTCCACCGCACCAGGTTCAGCTTCGAGCCCGCCTTGTCGTTCGTCCCCGACCCGCGCGCTCCGCCGAACGGCTGTTGCCCAACCACGGCCCCCGTCGGCTTGTCGTTCACGTAGAAGTTTCCTGCCGCGTTGCGCAGCGCCATCATCGCCTCGCGCACCGCGCGGCGGTCGTTCGCGAACACGGCGCCGGTCAGCGCGTAGGGCGACGTCTGGTCCACGATGCGCAGCGTCTCCTCCCACTTCGCGTCGTCGTAGACGTGCACGGTCACGAGTGGGCCGAAGATCTCCTCGCACATCAGCCGATAGCTCGGCTCCATCGTCTCCACGACCGTCGGGTGGATGAAGTAGCCGTTCTTGCCGTCCACCTGCCCGCCCACGAGCACCTTCGCATTCCGCTTCGCGTCGTCCACGTACTCGGAGATCTTCGTGAACGCGCGCTTGTCGATCACCGCGCCCATGAAATTCCGGAAGTCGGTCACGTCGCCGACCTTGATCTCCTCCACCATCGCCACGATCCGATCGCGCGTCTCCTTCCACAGCGAGCGCGGCACGTACACTCGGCTCGCCGCCGAGCATTTCTGCCCCTGATACTCGAACCCGCCGCGCACCACCGCCACCGCCAGTGCCTGCACGTCGGCCGACGAATGCGCGACGATGAAGTCCTTCCCTCCCGTCTCGCCGACGATGCGCGGATAGCTCGCGTAGCGCGACATGTCGGATCCGATGGTCTGCCACATCGAGTTGAACACGCTCGTGCTGCCGGTGAAGTGCACGCCGGCCAGATCGCGGTGCGC
>JAYUTY010000352.1:0-4040 GCA_043754875.1 Gemmatimonadota bacterium | reverse complement strand
TGCCCGCAGCCAGGGAGTTCGTGCTCGTGCAGAGCGAGTTCTACCTCGCCGACGCCGCGGCCGGCGTGCGGGCGTTCGACTACCAGAAGATGCTCGCGATCATGCCCGATTTCGTCTCCTTCAACGGCCGGCCGAACCAGTACATGGACGCGCCGATCCGCGTGAAGGTCGGCGACCGGGTACGCTTCTGGCTGGTGAATGCGGGACCCACGCACCCGTGCAACTTCCACGTGGTGGGCGAGCAGTTCGACAGCGTCTACCTCGGCGCTCCACCAGCGAACCCCGTGCGCGGCGTGCAGACCTTCGCGACGGCGCCCGGCGGCGGGATGGTGTACGAGCTGCTCTGCGACGTGGCCGGAGAGTTCCCGTTCGTCAACCACGGGTTCGGGCATGGACAGAAGGGCGCGATCGGCATTCTCTCCGTGGAGCCCTGAGCGCACACGGCGATGGCGGTCACGCCCGCGAGCGTGACCGCTGGCGAGGCGGTCGAGGTGGCGCATTCTGCGCCTCCACATAGAGCTGGATCCCGTCGAGAACGCGCTGGAGCCCGAAGTCGAAGGATTCATCCATCGAGCGCGGCTGTCCGTCGGACGGCGCGGTGAGCAAGGCGGCGAATGCCGGGAAGCGCGGATCGCCGAGTGCGCGACCGAGGTCCGCGCCGACGGCGGCGGCCCACTGCTCGTCCGAAGTCCCGCGGGCGCGAGCTCTCGCGAGCGAGATCGACGTATCGGACGCGCCGCGCGTGTAGCCATCGACGACGCTGATCATCTGGCCGACATCCGCGGGAATGAGCCCCATGCTCGCGAGTGGCTGGGTCAGCGCTTCCAGCCAGCTCAACCAGTTCGGCCCATGCGGCGCCGCGATGAACGGAAGCTTGGCCAGCCATGGACGCGCGCACATCATCGCCCGCTTCGCATGCGCCCACTGTGACACCTCGGCGCGCCAGTCGCCGCGCGGCTCGGATGGGCGCGGGGGAAGCCCGATCCCTGCGTCCACGATGGCATCGTACAGCGCCTCCTTGTTGGGGAAGTAGCGATAGATCGCCATCGTCGTGAAGCCGAGCCGTGCCGCCACGGCGTGCATCGTCAACGCCGCCAATCCCTCGTCGTCGGCGATCTGGATGGCCATCTGGACCACGTCCTCCGGAGTCACTCCGGGCCTTGGTCCGCGCGTTCCGGGCGAGCGATCCTCCCAGAGCAACTCACTGCGACGCCGCAGCTCCGGATCGACCCGGACGGATGCGTGCATGACATCATCATGGGTGAGCTCGCGCTTCCCACCTTTTGCGGGCTTCGAAGCCTCCGGCTGATGCAACTCCCGACCTCGTGACGATCCCTTCCTGCTTGCCGGCATCTGACCGCTGCGAAGAAAGCCGTTAACAGAACTGAAACTGTGTATATCATACACTCGTACTGTGTACGCAGTACGCTAATACAGGTGCACGGCGCGTGGAAGTGCTGCCGCATCCGATTCGCCGATTCATCCACCCTCCCGATGAGCCAGGTCCCATGGTCACGACATCCCCCGCCTCTCTCGCCACGCGCTCCGTCGCTCAGCTCACCGCAGCACTCACGCTCGCGATGCTTGTCGGAGGTGCCCGCGTTTCGACCGCACAGACGCATGCCGACCCGGCAAGCGCACCCGCCAGCACATGGGAGCTTCGCGCGACGTCGGGTGGGCTCATCCCGACCGGCGCCCAGCGAAACGCACTCAAGGACGCCTCGCTCTCCGCGCTGCAGCTATCGTGGCTCGTCCGTCCGTCGCTCGCGCTGACCGGAACCTTTGGCTGGGCCCGGAGCCGCGACCTCCTCTCCACGGACGACCCCAAGCTCGACGTGTTCGGCTATGACCTCGGCGCCGAAGTGCGCGCGTCCGAAATGTCCGCCGGCAAGAGCGTGACGTTCGCCCCCTTCGTCGGCGCGGGAGCCGGTGCACGGAGCTACAACTACCGCAACCTCGATGTGGACGCCACGCACAACGTTGCCGCGTATGGCGCCGCCGGGGGTGAGCTCGGGATTGGCCGGGTCGGACTGCGTCTCGAGGTGCGCGACTACGTCACCGGTTTCAAGCCGCTTGCCGGCCGTGGCGTGTCCGACACGCGCAATGACGTCGTGCTCCTGGTGGGGCTGCGCATCAAGAAGGGCATGACGCCGACCGCACCGTGAGCGCGACCAGATCCGATTGGCTCATCCCGACGGCGCTCATCGCACTGAGTCTCGTGCCCGCCGTCGCTGGTACCGTTCGACTGGTCGAGTTGGCGCACGGTGCGGCGGTCACTCCCGCGAATGCACGGTTCTTCGCGGCGCCTTGGCCGGTGCTGCTCCACATTCCAGCGGTGATCGCCTACAGCATGCTCGGAGCGTTGCAGTTCGCCCCGGCGTTTCGCCGCCGCCATCGGGGATGGCATCGCGCCGCCGGTCGGGTGCTCGCCCCCTGTGGACTACTGGTCGCGCTCTCGGGATTGTGGATGGCGCACTTCTATCCCTGGCCCGCCGGCGACGGCGTTGCCCTCTATGTCGAACGCCTCGTCGTCGGGTCAGCGATGGTGGCGTCGATCCTCCTGGCTCTCCTCGCCATCCGGCGCCGAGACTTCACTGCCCACGGCGCGTGGATGATACGAGGCTACGCGATTGGATTGGGCGCGGGCACGCAGGTGTTGACGCACCTGCCCTGGTTCGTGCTCGTGGACAGAAAGCCGGATGAACTCCCGAGAGCTGTGATGATGGGTGCTGGATGGGTGATCAACGTCATCGTGGCGGAATGGATCATCCGGCGAGCCGGCAAATGCCGATCGTCACGCGCCTGTTCGCATGATTCGTTCGATGATGGCACGGCGCTGCGCCATCCTCGCGGCACTCCCCGCCGTCACGGCCTCGAGCACGTGGACGGGTGCACCGTCCGGTGCACCGCTCTGGAATGGCGGGCTCGGGCAGTACTCGATGGCAAGCTGAATTCCCTGCGCCACATCAGGCCCGAACAGCTCCCCGACGACGACGAGCGCGAAGTCGATTCCGGCCGTCACGCCGCCCCCGGTGATCCGGTTGCGGTCACGCACGACGCGCTCCCTTACCACCTCCGCCCCAAAGAGCGGCAACAGGTCGAGCGAGAGCCAATGCGTCGTCGCGCGATAGCCGCGCAGCAACCCTGCCGCGCCGAGGAGCAGTGCGCCGCTGCACACCGAGGTCACGTACTGCGCCTGCGCGGCGCGGTCGCGTAGGAAGTCGAGCAGCCGCGCGTCCTCGAGCTGCGCATCGACACCCCAGCCGCCGGGCACACAGAGCAGGTCGAGCGGTGGAGCGTCGTCGAACGAGGCATCCGGTGTGATGATCATCCCCCATTCGGTGCGCACGGGCTCGAGACTCGCGGCGATCAACAGCACGCGCGTATTCGGCATCCGCGCAAGGACCTCGTACGGCCCGGTAAGGTCGAGCTGCGTCACTCCCTCGAACAGCACCATCCCGACGGTGAGGAGCCCACCCGGCGGCATCCCGCTCATTGGGCGAGACCGCTCTGAGGGATCTCGTCACCGATGTTCGTTGTCGACCTCATCATCAGTGATAGCTGCACAACGCGCTGCGACGAAGCCTCGTCCGACACGACGTCGAGGCTCATGCGACGCTGCAGCACGAAGTGCAGCAGGAGGACACACACCACGGCGAGCAGCAAGGACACGATTGATCTTGGCACGAGACGGGAGGATCGGAGTGGATTGGAGCGACCCGCAGATCGCCGGTGGACTGTGCCAGCGGCGTCCGTCGGATCATCGGAGGCAGATCGACGAGTGCCGCAGTCGCACCCGCTGGCGCACGTGCCGGCGCTGCAGCTGCACGTCGCGCAGGTGCAGGGCGAGCAGGCGCAATTGGCGCACGTGCAGCTCGGACAGGTGCAGCTCTTGGAGGCGGTCTTGTCGGTCGTCATGGGTCGATCCTCGAGCAGAGAGTGAAGTGCGCTGCGGTTGACGTGAGCAAGTTGTGCTCGGCGTGCACCGGCGTCTTGAACGAAGAGGTCATTCTGGAACCCTTGCATCAGCAGTCCTGCGC
>JAYUTY010000351.1:0-4052 GCA_043754875.1 Gemmatimonadota bacterium | reverse complement strand
GATTCGGTGGCGAACGCGTCGCAGATCGTTGCTCTGGACCGAGCGGTGTTGGTCACGCGCGTCGCGAGGCTCGGTCCCAAGGGTCTGGCGGAGATCCTCAGCGGCATCGATGTGATTCTCGGACGGTGAGCCGCCCGACGCTTCACGTGGCGTCCTCGAGGACGCCACGCGAAGCGTCGCAGCTTCTACGCGCCCGTCGCCGCGAGAGCGTTCGCTTCGGCAGTCACGGGATCGAGGACCACCGACACCTCGAGCACCCGATCGGCCGGGAACCCGCCGAGCCGCGCGTGCTCCCGGATGATCTCGGCGTCGGGCGCGATGTACAGGCAGGTGATCCTGTCTTCGGTGACGAAGCTCTGCACCCACTGGATGCTGGGTCCGAGCTGCTGCAGCGCGGCGCACGAGCGCTGGGAGATCTCCTTCAGCGCCTCGGCGGAGAGCGCCGCCGCGTTCGGGATCTCTCGTTCGATGATGTACTTGGGCATCCCGGTTCTCCGGTAGATGGTCGGTTACAGGACGGTGAGCGACGGTGTCACTGGGCCGCGTTGGCGCACGACACGCGCGGATTCCAGTCGGCGTACAGGCCGCTCGGATTGTTCTCCCACACCCAGACGTGCAGCGCCCACAGGTCGAACGCGTTGAGCTTGAACGTCCGGCCGAACAGCATCGGCGGCTGATCGCTCGTCCACGCGGCCTTCGGAATCACGTACTCCACCGCGACGAGGTTGAGCTGCCCGTTGGGACCGGGCTCGTAGAGCAGCGCTTCCGGGGTGGAGACGTCGAGCTTCGCGTCCAGCAGCGACGTGTTCACGTAGTGATCGCCCATGCCGCCAGCGCTGGCCGGGCTGTTGTCTTCCATGCACATGTTCATGAACAGGAAGGTGTAGCCGGCGTCCCTGGCCACCTCGTAGCGATGAAAGCGCGCGGTCGCGGCGCGGAGCGTTGCCAGGTCCCTGTTCTGGGCCGACGCCGCCGACGCCGCCGAGGCTGCCGAGGCTGCCGAGGCTGCCGACGACGCGGCTGACAGGCTGGGCGCTTGAGGAGCCCGGAGACTGGTGGGGGTGCTCGTGGGAGCCTGATCGAAGCAGCCGCCCAGGAGGAGGGTGCCGAGGAGCAGCAGGGGTGTCCGTGTCATTGTGGCCTCGCATGTCGAAGGTGATCTTGCCTGGTCCACGCAACATGAGACGGTGCGGTTAGCTGCTCCTTGCGCCGGGAATTAGCCCGGAATTAGCGGAAGACGAAACGCGATGATCACGGTCCAGCTGCTCGGCGGCGCGAGCCTCCGCAGGGGAGACACACCGATCAGCGGGCCGCCGGCTCAGCGGCATCGCATCGCGCTTCTCACGCTGGTCCTCGCCTCGTGGCCCCAGCCGCTCGCCCGCGACCGGGCCATGGCGCTGCTCTGGCCGGAGCGGGACACATCGAGCGCGCGCCGGCTGCTCAACCTCGCCGTCCACGTGCTGCGCGCCACGCTGGGCGAGGGTGCGATCACCTCGGCGGGCGATGCGCTGCTCCTCAATCCATCGTGCCTGCACTGCGACCTGCACGAGCTGCGGTCCGCGATTGCTTCCGACGACGTCGAGGGGATCATCCGCACCTACACGGGACCCCTGCTCGACGGCTTCCATCTCGACGACTCGACGGAGTTCGAGTACTGGCTCGAGCAGCGGCGCAACGAGCTCGATCGCGCGTATGTGGGCGCCCTGCGCCTGCTCGCCGAGCGGCAGGAACGGTCGGGAGACGTGCATGGACGAGTGGCGAGCTGTCGGCGCCTCGTCGCGGCCGATCCGCACTCCGCCGCGCATTCGCTGGAACTCATGCACGCCCTAGAGGCGGCCGGCGATCGGCCTGGCGCGATCCACCACGCGGCGGAGCACGCACGTCGCCTACGGGCGGACCTGGAGCTCGATCCCGATACGGAAGTCGAGGCACTGGCGCACAGTCTCCGCACCGCGCCGCCGAAGCGACGGCCCGTGCCGGGTGCAATCCCGCGGGAGATGTCGACGTCGATCGCCGTGCTGCCCTTCCGCAATCTCAGTGCAGACCGGGAGAACGAGTACTTCGCCGACGGGATCACCGAGGACATCATCGGGAACCTGTCCAAGATCCAGGCACTCAAGGTCACGTCGCGCACGTCGGTGATGCACTTCCGCGAACAGCGCCCCGCGCTCCGGGAGATCGGCACTGCGCTCGGCGTGTCCGTGGTGCTCGAGGGCAGCGTGCGCCGCGCGGGGGACCGCGTCCGCATCGTGGCTCAGCTTCTCGACGCGGCGAGCGACCGGCTGCTCTGGTCGGAGACATACGACCGGCAGATGGCGGACATCTTCTCCATCCAGTCCGAGGTCGCGCTGCAGATCGCCTCGGCGCTCAGGGCAGAGCTGAGCGCCGACGAGCGCACGCGCGTGCGCCGGACGCCGACGGCCGACCTGCAGGCATATCATCTCTTCCTGCAGGGCCGGCGCACGCACCTTCAGTACACGCCGCAGTCGATGACCGATGCGGTCGAGCTGTACGATCGCGCTCTGGCACGAGATCCCGAGTTCGCGCTCGCGCACGCGATGAAGGCGATGGCGCACGCGGAGCTGGCCGAGATGGGAGTGGCCGAGCCGGATGCCGCGTACGCGCGCGCGTCCGACGAGGTGGCACACGCGCTCCGGCTCGACCCGGCGCTCGACGTGGCGCACTGCACGCTCGCCTTCCTCAAAGGGGTGCGGGACTACGACTGGGCGGGCGCCGAGCGCGGGTTCATCAGTGCGCTCCAGCTCAACCCCAGCGGTGCGGAGACGCTCGATCTGTATGGAAGGCTGTGCGCCGGATTGGAGCGCTACGACGAAGCGCTCGAGCTGCTCAATCGCGCCGCCGAGCTGGATCCGCTGGTCCATCGCATCGACATCGTGACCACGCTCCTGCGCGCCGGCCGCATCGACGAGGCGATCGCGCAAGCCGAGGCCACGGTGGATCTTCATCCGGCGGGGAGAGCGCGCGCGACGCTGGGGTGGGCGTACTTCCTCGCTGGCCGGCGCGCCGAGGGGCTCTCGGAGCTGGAGCACGCGGTCGCCACGGCGCCGGACGCGTCGATGTGGCTCGCGCAGCTCGGTGAGGCGCACGGCCTGGCGGGAAACGAGGCGAGGGCGCGTGAGATCCTGGCCGAGCTTCAACGGCGCGCGCTCGACTCGTACGTGCCGCCATACTACTTCGCGTACGTGCACACGGGGCTGGGCGAAACGGAACGCGCGCTCGACTATGTCGAGCGCGCGGTGGCGCAGCGTGCGGGGCCGGCCTACTCCATCAAAGGATCGTTCCTCCTCGCGCCGCTGCGCGACCTTCCGCGATTTCGCGCGCTGCTCCGCACGATGAAGCTGGCGTGACTCGGAGTGGCAGCGGCGTTACGGAATCATGGCCTGGCTCGCCGAGTCGCCGATGACGTCGAGCCCTGCCCGCCGGAGCATCTCGTTGAACGGTGGCAGCTCTCGCCGAGTCACTTCCATAAATTCGGCACGCACGGCGACGGCACGATCGTGGAGCAGGCGCGCGACGTCGCGCTGCGACGCCGTCGGCGCGTAATCGGAGCCGCCGACGCTGCCCGCGAGGTACTCGAGCTGCTCGGCGAGCCTCGGCGACCAGCGCACCTCGTCCTGGCCGCGGCCGGTGGTGCGGCGCTGGAACATCTTCTCCTCGAGACGCTCGAGCCTCGCGTCGACCGAGTCGAGCGCTGTTTTAAGCTCCTTCCGTTGCTCGACCTTCGTCGAGTCGGCGGCGATCGCCATGCCGAGCGACGCGAGACGTCCGCGCGAGAGCTCGAGCGAGTTCACCATCTGCACGACGTCGGTCATGTCATGCTGGATGGCGCGAACGAGCTCCGATCCAGCGCGCACACCGTCGTCACTGCCGCCGCTCTGCGGGTCCTTTCGAAGCTCGAGCGGCTGCGAAAGCTTCTGTCCGCGGGCGTCGATCGTGACGGTGTACATGCCGGGCGGGACGAGCAGCGCGATGCGACCGAAGCTCGGCGTGTTCTTGCCCTCGAGCCCGACTGGCATCCAGTCGGCGTAGAG
>JAYUTY010000350.1:0-4060 GCA_043754875.1 Gemmatimonadota bacterium | reverse complement strand
GCGGATCGGGCTTCTTCCGCTTCGCGGTGCCTGCAAACGGAAGCGCGACCGTGACGGTCGGCGCGCCGGCGGGTGGGTCGAGCTTCCAGCTCGTGGTGGTGCGGACGCGGTAGTCGGTGGCGTGAAATGGGGTTCGGCTGCGCCGTCGTCCCGCATGCGTGTCCCTTTTCACCGGCGTTTTGCGATTTAGGGAGTATGGGGCGAGCCACCAGTGGCTCGCCTCCCATCGCCCATTCCGGCGATGCACCCACCCTGGAGCCAGACCACCATGCCTCGCCGCATCTGGTCATCACTCGTCATCATCGTCAGCACGACGCTGTCGTCTGCCTGCCACGACGCGCCTGACGCCGCCACACCACTGATCCCGACCGCCGCCGCGCACCGTGATGTAATCGGTGCCGACGTCACCTCGGCTGCCCTCGTGCGACAGCTCGCGGCAGTCCGCGGGGTGGTGCCACTCGCCCCGGCGCCCCGCGTCCGCCCGGAGCTCGTCCGGCTCGGCCAGGCGCTCCTCTTCGACCCGATTCTCAGCGGCAACAGGAACATCTCGTGCAGCACGTGTCATCTCCCCTCGTTCGCCATGGGTGACGGGCGAAGCCTGTCGGTCGGCGAGGGCGGCTCCGGGCTGGGGCCGAATCGCTCGCACCCGGACGGGGTCTTCATCGCGCGCAACGCGCCGCCGCTGTTCAACCTTGGCGCGATGCGGCATCTGTTCTGGGATGGCCGAGTGCAGCAGGAGACACCGGGTCACGTCATGACTCCCGCGGGCGCGCAGGTCACGCCGGCAATGCAGCGCGTCTTCGAGTTCGGGCCGGCGTCCGCGCTAGCGATGTTCCCGGTGACCAACCGAGCCGAGATGCGTGGCAATGGCAGGAACGAGCTGGCCGCCATCCCGGATGACGACATGCCCGCCATCTGGCGCGCGCTCATGTCGCGTCTCGGCACGATCCCCGAGTACCGCGCCTTCTTCGAGGCCGCGTACCCCGGAGCGAAGTTCGAGGACATGACCTTTGCGCATGCCTCGAACGCGATTGGCGGCTTCATGGTGGACCGGCTCAGCTTCAACAACACGCCGTGGGATCAGTTCCTCGCCGGCAACGACCGCGCGCTCACCGCGCGTCAGCTGGAAGGCGCGCGCACCTTCCTCACCCTGAAGTGCTCGATCTGCCACACCGGCGCCACCTTCAGCGACGAACAGTTTCACAACGTCGCCGTGGCGCAGGTCGGCCCAGGGGCGGGCGACGGCGTGTCGCGGCGCGACGACTTCGGCCGCATGCGCGTGACCGGACTGCCCGAGGATCGCTACCGCTTCCGCACGACGCCGTTGCGCAACGTGGAGCTCACGGGACCGTACGGCCATGATGGCTCCGTCGGCTCGCTGCGAAGCTTCGTGGAGCACTACAGCGAGTCCGACCTCAAGCTCACCGGATTCGATGCGATGACACTGGAGCCGTCGCTACGCGGCTCGCTCCTCGCCAACTCGGCGGACGTCCTGCTCGGCCGCGACACGCTGCTCACCGGCGTCGTGCTCACGCCGGTGCTGGCCGACAGGCTCATGGATTACATGCAGGCGCTCACGGACAACGCGGCGCGCGACTTGACCCGGCTCGTCCCGGAGCGCGTGCCGAGTAAGCTGCCGGTCGGACAGTCGCGCCACTGATGCATCGCGATCGCCGGGGTTGCGGAATGGCCCGGCGTCCGTAAGCTCGGGTAACGAGCGGAGGATCCGGATGACCGGGATCGATCGCGAGCGATGGCGGCAGCTCGAGCCGTTGCTCGATCAGGGACTCGAGCTGCCACCTGCCGAGCGGGCCGACTGGCTGGCGACGCTTGGCACGATCCCGCCGGCGACGCTCGCCGATCTCGGGCGACTGCTCGAGGAGGACGTGGCGGCGGAGCAGCGAGGCTTCCTGGCGCGGCCGGTGGAGCTCACGCTCGCTGGCCTTGCCGTCGGCTCCTACACGCTCGACCGGCCGCTCGGCGAGGGCGGCATGGGATCGGTCTGGCTCGCGCGCCGCACCGACGGTCGATTCGAGGGTGTCGCCGCCGTCAAGCTGCTCGACCTCGCCCTACTCACCGAAGCCGGTCACGCACGCTTTCGGCGCGAGGGCTCCGCGCTCGCACGCCTCGCGCATCCCGGCATCGCGCGGCTGCTCGACGCGGGGGTGAGCGCGACCGGTCAGCCGTACCTCGTCCTTGAATACGTGGACGGCCAATCCATCGACACCTTCATCCGTGAGCGCGAGCTGTCGCGCGAGGGCTGCCTGCGGCTCTTCCTCGAAGTGCTCGATGCCGTCGGCCACGCGCATGCTCGGCTCATCGTGCATCGCGATCTGAAGCCGAGCAACATCCTCGTGACGTCCGACGGTACGGTGAAGCTGCTGGACTTCGGCATCGCTGCGCTGCTCGACGAGGACCGCGGCCGTGGACAGGGCACGCTCACGGGGGAGTGCGGTATCGCCATGACGCCGGCGTTCGCCGCGCCCGAGCAGCAGCGTGGCGAGGCGGTCACTACCGCGACCGACGTCTATGCTCTCGGTGTGCTGCTCTACCTGCTCCTCTCGGGGCGCCATCCTTTCGCTCACGACAGTCGTGACCTCACGGGCGACCCAGCGGCTCCCACAGCGCTCCTGACGCAGCCTCTGGTCCCGCTTGGTCTCGCCGACCTCGACGACGTGCTCGCGATGGCGATGCGCTTCACTCCCGCCGAACGCTATCAGAGCGTGACCGCGTTCGGGGACGACGTGCGTCGCGTGCTCCGGCACGAGCCGGTGTCGGCTCGCACACGCTCCGTCAGCTACCGCCTGCAGCGCTTCCTGCGGCGGCATCGACTGGGTCTCGTGACCGCGGGCGCAGCGGCAGTCTTCGGCGTGGCGTGGATCGCCATGGTCATGCGAGACCGCGATCGGGTGCGCGACGCGCTCGCAGAATCCACGCTCAACGCACGCCGCGCCGAGCAGGTCAGCGACTTCACGGTGGAGCTGTTCGAGGGAGCAGGCCGCGGTCCGGCGTTCGCCGATTCGGTGAGCGCGCGTGAGCTGCTGGCTCGCGCCGAGGTGCGAGCCCGCGAGCTGTCCGGTCAGCCAGCGCTCGAGGCGCACATGCTCGACCTGATCGGGCGCATACGCATCAAGCTGGGCGACATCGCCGGCGCACGCGTCGCCCTCGAGGAGGCGCTCGCGATCAGGCGACGTGCGCTCGGCGGCTCGCATCCGGACGTCGCCACGAGCCTGATCAACACCGCCGACGCGCTGGGCCGCCTCGGGAGCACGGACGCGCGCACCGTTCCCCTCCTGCGCGAGGCGCTGGTGATACGTCGTCGGATGTTCGGTGACGCCGATCCTCGCACGACGGACGCGCTCTACGCGCTCGCCAGCCAGACCCACGTGACGGGCGGTTATGGTGCCGCGCGCCCGCTGTTCGACGAGTGGACCTCACTCGCGCTGCGACAGCCCTCGCAGCTCACGCCGGCTCGAGCCGAACAGCTGAGCGGGCTGGCCAGGCTCTTCGAGTTCAGCGGTCAGCACGCGCGCGCCGAGTCGCTGTCGCGCCGAGCCCTCGCCCTCGACCAGGCGTTGTACGGCGAGCGGCACGATCGCGTAGCCGTCGCGGCGTCGAGCCTCGGGGGCATTCTCGGTCTCGAGCACAAGAATGCAGAATCCGATTCGCTGCACCGCATGGCGATCAGGATTCTCCGCGGCAATCATCCGGAGGGCAACGCTTCGCTGGCGAACGCACTCCGCAACTTCGGCTACCTGCTCGACGACACGGGCCGTTGGGCGGACGCAGAGCGGACCTGGAGCGAAGCGGCGGTGACCTTCGCGCGCTACATGGGCGACAGCAGCCTGGCCCGTGCGAATGCGCTCGCCTTTCTTGGTAAGGCGCTGAACGCGGAAGGGCGCTACGTGGAGGCGGAACGTGTGCTCCGCACGGCGCTGCTGCTTCCGATGGCGCGCGAGCCCGCCACTCCGGTGCTCGTGCGGACCCGACTCTTCCTCGGCGAGGCACTACGCGGGCAGAATCGCCTCGCCGAAGCGGAGCCGCTGCTGCTCGCTGGATA
>JAYUTY010000349.1:0-4061 GCA_043754875.1 Gemmatimonadota bacterium | reverse complement strand
TCCTCACGCTGATCGCATTGCTGCCGGCGGTCATCTCGCGCATGATCAACGTACCGTTCACCTTCGGTGGCACGTCGCTGCTGATCGTCGTCGGTGTGGCGCTCGACACGCTCGCTCAGATGCAGCAGCACCTGCTGCTTCGCAAGTACGACGGATTCATGAAGAAGGGAAAGCTGAAGATCCGCGGCCGCCAGCCGGCGGCCGGAGGGTTCTAGGCAACTGTACCCATCTCCCCCACCATGATCATCGTTCTCTTCGGCAAGCCCGGAGCTGGAAAGGGGACCCAAGCGCCGCTGCTCGCAGCGGCGCTTGGCGTTCCGACCCTCGCGACCGGCGACGAGTTGCGCTCGGCGATCCGTGCCGGCACGGAGCTCGGCCTGGAGGCGAAGGCCTTCATGGACCGAGGGGACCTCGTGCCGGATTCCGTGATCCTCGGGATTCTGAAGCAGGCGCTCAGCGAGCCACGAACCGCTGGGGGCGTGCTGCTGGATGGTGTGGTCCGCACGGTGCCGCAGGCCGAAGGGCTCGCGGAAGCCTGCAGGGAGCTCGGCAAGGAGGTGGACGCGGTGCTCTGCTTCGAGATCGAGGATGACGAGATCGTGCGTCGTCTGGCGAGCCGCACTGTGTGCGATGCGTGCCAGAACCCGCGCGGCGACGCGGTGCCTGGCGACGCCTGCGTGGTGCCCGGCTGTCAGGGGCATCTGGTGCGGCGGAAGGACGACGAACCGGAGGCGATCCGCAACCGGCTCGAGGTCTATCGCAATCAGACGGCGCCGGTGCTGAGCTGGTATCGGCAGAATGGAACCAAGGTCGCCGTGATCGACGCCGTGGGCTCGGTGCAGGACGTGACCGCCCGCGCGCTCGGCGCGCTCGCGCGGTAGCTTCGACGGTACGTCACGGCATCGGCGATCGGCAACGGAATGGGTGAACGCGTGATACAGCTCAAGAGCGGGCGAGAGATCGAACTGATGGCCGAGGGCGGGAAGATCCTCGCCGCGACCATCCAGATGCTGCGGCGCGAAGTGCGCGCCGGCCTCTCGACGCAGGATCTCGACGCGATCGCCGAGGCGTTCATCCGGAGCCACGCGGGTGCAACGCCGGCGTTCAAGGGGCTGTACGGCTTTCCGGGCACGCTCTGCACGTCGATCAACCAGGAGATCGTCCACGGTATCCCGTCGAAGAAGCGGGTACTCTCCGAGGGTGACATCATCTCGATCGACGTTGGCGTCGGCTTCGAGGGGTACTTCACCGATTCGGCGACCACGGTGCCGGTCGGCGTCGTGGATGCAGAGACGGCGCGCCTGCTCGAGGTGACTGAGCGCTCGCTGCAGGCGGGCATCGCCGCGGCGATCCCGGGCAACCATCTCGGAGACATCGGCGCGGCCGTGCAGCGTGTGGTCGAGGCGGCGGGGTTCAGCGTCGTGCGGGACCTCGTGGGGCACGGAATCGGGGTGGAGTTCCACGAGGAGCCGCAGGTGCCGAACTACGGGAAGCCGAAGCGCGGGCTCAAGCTGATTCCGGGGCTGACGATCGCGATCGAGCCGATGGTGAACGTCGGCGGGCCGGCGACGCGGACGCTGCCGGACAAGTGGACGATCGTGACGGTGGACGGCTCGCGCTCGGCGCACTTCGAGCACACCGTCGCGATCACCGAGTCGGGCAACCGGGTGTTGACGGCGGCGTAAGTCACAGGCAGCTGCCGCGACGAACTGTCGCGCTCTCAACGCTCCGCCCGCTCCTAGCGTTGCACTGCCGAGCGGGATAACGTCCCCAGGAACGTCACCCAGCTCGACGAGGCCGCGCCAGCCTGACTGCGTTGGCGCGCCGACACGCAGACCCCCGGAGAGACGATGCAGTTGTTCCCCACCACGACGCGTGCGCGCTGGACGCGCGGCGTCGCGCTCCTGGCCGCGCTCGCAGTCACCACCCCCGCGGCGCACGCTCAACACCTCACATCGCCGAAGGAGCAGTTCGGCTTCAGCATCGGCGACGACTACAAGCTCGCGAACTACACGCAGTTCGAGGCGTACTGGCGCAAGTTGGCCACGCAGTCGAACCGGATGAAGCTCGTGGAGATCGGGAAGTCCGCCGAGGGTCGGCCGCAGCTGATGTCGATCATCTCGTCACCGGCCAACCTGGCGAAGCTCGACCGGTACAAGTCGATCGCCAGCCGGCTCGCGCATGCCGACGGGGTGACTGAGGAGGAGGCACGGGCGCTCGCGAAGGAGGGGAAGGCGGTCGTCTGGATCGATGGCGGGCTGCACGCCACCGAAGTGCTCGGCGCGGCGCAGCTCATCGAAACGGTCTACCAGCTCCTCAGTCGCAACGACGCCGAAACGACGCGATTCCTGAACGACTGCATCATCCTGGCGGTCCACGCGAATCCGGACGGCATGGAGCTCGTGTCGAACTGGTACATGAAGGACGCGGACACACTCAAGCGGAACATGAACATTCCGCGGCTCTACCAGAAGTACGTCGGGCACGACAACAATCGTGACTTCTACATGTCCAACCAGCCCGAGTCGCGGAACATCAACCGCGTGCTGTACTCGGAGTGGTATCCGCACATCGTCTACAACCATCATCAGACCGGCCCCGCCGGCACGGTGATGTTCGCGCCACCGTTCCGCGATCCGTTCAACTACAACTTCGACCCGCTCATTCCGGTGGAGCTGGATCTCGTGGCGGCGTCGATGCACTCCCGGTTCGAGGCCGAGGGAAAGCCGGGCGTCACGATGCGCTCCGGATCGACGTACAGCACCTGGTGGAATGGCGGCCTGCGCACGGTGCCGTACTTCCACAACATGATCGGCCTGCTCACCGAGACGATCGGCAACCCGACGCCGGTGACGATTCCGTTCATCCCGGACCAGCAGCTGCCGCGCGCCGACCTGCCGTACCCGATCGCGCCGCAGCTCTGGCACTTCCGCCAGTCGATCGAGTACTCGCTCACGGCGAACCGCGCGGTGCTCGACATCGCGTCGCGGGAGCGCGAGAACCTGCTGTTCAACACGTGGCGGATGGCGCGCAACTCGATCGACCGAGGTGGACGCGACACATGGACGGCTAGTCCGAGTCGGGTCGAGGAAGCCAAGAAGGCGATCGCCGCGGCGCGGCCAGCCGGAGCGACGTCGACGTCAGCCGCGTCAGGCGGCGCTGTCGGCGATCCGATCTTCCAGTTCGGCCGCGGTGCCGATGCCAAGTTCTTCACGCAGGTACTGCACGCGCCCGAGAAGCGCGACCCGCGTGGCTACATCATCCCGAGCGACCAGCCGGACTTTCTCACGGCGACGAAATTCGTCAACACGCTGCGCTACGTGGGTGTGGACGTGCATCGCGCCACGGCCCCGTTCAACGTTGCGGGCAAGAGCTATCCGGCGGGATCGTACGTCGTGAAGTCGGCGCAGGCGTTCCGCCCCTATGTGCTCGACATGTTCGAGCCACAGGACCATCCGAACGACTTCGCCTATCCAGGTGGACCACCGAAGCGTCCGTATGACAACGCAGGCTGGACGCTGGCGTACCAGATGGGGGTGCAGTTCGATCGCGTCCTCGAAGGGTTCACCGGACCGTTCGAGAAGATCACGGGTCTCGCGACGCCGCCAGCCGGAAAGCTCGCGGCGACGCAGGGCGCTGCTGGCTACCTCGTGAGCCACGCGACGAATGATGCTTTCATCGCCGTGAACCGCGCGCTCAAGGCGAAGGCCGATGTCTTCATCCTGCGTACGCCGCTGACGGCGAATGGGCGCGCGCATCCGGCGGGTACGTTCTACATCGCGGCAACGCCAGCCACGACGGCAATGCTCACCGAGCTGGCACGCACGCATGGGATCTCCGCCGAAGGGACGACGACGCGTCCTGGCAACGATGCGCAGCATCTGCACCCGGTGCGCCTCGCGCTCTGGGACCAGTACGGCGGATCGATGCCGTCGGGGCACACGCGCTGGCTGCTCGAGCAGTTCGAGTTTCCGTACGAGGTGGTCTATCCGCGCGCCGTCGATGCCGGCTCGCTCAACACCAGGTATGACGTGATCGTCCTGCCTTCCGGCGCGGTGCCG